>NZ_JBKIBX010000002.1:93111-316956 GCF_046557895.1 Methylobacterium oryzisoli
GAGCAGCGCCCGATCGCAACGCGATCGGGCGCTGCTCTAGCCAGGGTCGTTGCAGGACCGGCCGCGAGGGATTTGGGATCATGGCAGATCGACTGGATGCGCGCCGGCTCGCCCCCCAGGGCAGCGACGCGTTCGCGCCCGCATGGGATCTCGCGGGGGGTCTCGCAGGAGATCTCGATGGCGACACGCTGCGCGAGGAATGCGGCGTCTTCGGCATCCACGGTCATCCGGATGCGGCCGCCATCGTGGCGCTCGGCCTCCACGCCCTCCAGCATCGCGGGCAGGAGGCGGCCGGCATCGTCTCCTTCGACGGGCGGGTCTTCCACTCGGAGCGCCGCCTCGGCCTCGTGGGCGATTCGTTCTCCGACCTCGCCACGATCGAGCGCCTGAAGGGCACCGCGGCGATGGGGCACGTGCGCTACTCGACCACCGGCGAGACCATCCTGCGCAACGTCCAGCCGCTCTTCGCCGAACTTGAGACCGGCGGCCTTGCGGTGGCGCATAACGGCAATCTCACCAACGGGCTGCTGCTGCGCCGCCAGCTCGTGCGCGACGGCGCCATCTGCCAGTCGACCTCCGACACCGAGGCGATCCTCCACCTCGTCGCCCGCTCGCGCCACGTGCGCATCGTCGACCGGGTGATGGATGCGCTGCGGCAGATCGAGGGCGCCTACGCCCTCGTGATGATGACGAACAAGAAGCTCATCGGCGCGCGCGATCCCTTGGGCATCCGCCCGCTGGTGCTCGGCGAACTCGACGGGCGCTACATCCTCGCCTCCGAGACCTGCGCCCTCGACATCATCGGCGCGCGCTTCGTGCGCGACATCGAGAACGGCGAGATGGTGGTGATCTCGGACGAGGGCATCCGCTCGATCCGCTTCGCCCCCGAGCAGCAGCTGCGCCCCTGCATCTTCGAGTACATCTACTTCGCCCGGCCGGATTCGGTCGTGAACGGCAAGAACGTCTACGCGGTGCGCAAGAGCATCGGCGTCGAACTCGCCAAGGAGGCGCCCGCGGACGCCGACATCGTGGTGCCGGTGCCGGATTCCGGCGTGCCCGCGGCGCTGGGCTACGCCCAGGAGACCGGCCTGCCGTTCGAGATGGGCATCATCCGCAACCACTATGTCGGGCGCACCTTCATCCAGCCGACCCAGTCCGTGCGCGAGCTCGGGGTGCGGATGAAGCATTCGGCCAACCGCGCGGCGATCGCCGGCAAGCGCATCGTGCTCGTGGACGACAGCCTCGTGCGCGGCACCACCTCGGTGAAGATCGTGCGCATGATGCGCGAGGCCGGCGCCAGCGAGGTGCATTTCCGCATCGCCTCGCCGCCGATCACGCATCCGGATTTCTACGGCATCGACACGCCCGAGAAGGAAAAGCTGCTCGCCGCCACCCACGACCTGGAGGGCATGCGCCGCTACATCGGCGCGGATTCTCTCGCCTTCCTGTCGATCCCCGGGCTCTACCGGGCGATGGGCGAGGAAGGCCGGGACGCGGCATGCCCGCAATACACCGACCATTGCTTCACCGGCGACTACCCGACCCCGCTCACCGATCTCGCGGTCGCCTCGCCGCGGCGCATGGCGATCCTGGCCGAGGCGGATTGACCCGATGACCGAACCCTTCCCGGGAGCCCAGCCCCTCGCGGAGCGGATCGCCGTCGTCACCGGCGCCTCGCGCGGCATCGGCCGGGCGGCGGCCCTGGCGCTGGCCGCCGCCGGCGCCCACGTGATCGCGGTGGCGCGCACGCAGGGCGCGCTGGAAGACCTCGACGACGCGATCCGCCAGGGCGGCGGCTCGGCCACCCTCGTGCCCCTCGACCTCAAGGATTACGACGCCATCGACCGGCTCGGGGCGGCGATCAACGAGCGCTGGGGCCGTCTCGACATTTTGGTCGGCAATGCCGGGGTGCTCGGCGCCCTGATGCCGCTCGGGCACATCGACCCGAAGATCTGGGCCAACGTGATGGACATCAACCTCACGGCGAACTGGCGCCTGATCCGCTCGCTCGACCCGCTGCTGCGCCGCTCCGAGGCGGGCCGGGCGGTGTTCGTCTCCTCGGGCGCCGCGTCGAGCTGCCGGGCCTATTGGGGGCCCTACGCGGTGTCGAAGGCCGCTCTCGAAGCGCTGGTGCGCACCTACGCGGCAGAGACCGCCACCACGCCGGTCAAGGCGATGCTCCTCAATCCCGGCCCGCTGCGCACCGCCATGCGCCAGGCCGCGATGCCGGGCGAGGATCCCGAGACGCTGCGCACGCCCGAGGATCTGGCGCCCCACATCGTGCGCCTCGCGAGCCCGGCCTGGACCGAGAGCGGCACGATCTACGACTTCCCGACCGACCGGGTGCTGACGCCGCAGAAGCCGGCCTGACGCGGGCCGGCCCATTCCGGTAAGGGCGCGGGGATCCCCGCGCCCGGCCCTCGGGACGCGCCGCTCAGGCGGCCTTCACCTCCGACAGGAACTGCCCGACCTCCTGGGCCAGACTCGCGGAGTGGTGCGACAGCGCCTCAGCCGCGTGCAGCACCTGCGCGGCCGCCGCCCCGGTCCTGCCAGCCCCCTGGCGCAGCTCCGCGATGCGGCTCGTCACCTGCTCGGTCCCCTGCGCCGCCTCCTGCACGTTGCGCGCGATCTCCTGCGTCGCCGACCCCTGCTCCTCCATCGCCGCCGCGATGCCGGTCGCGTAGCGCGCGATCTCGGCGATCACCTGCCCGATGCGCTGGATGTCGCCCACCGCCTCCCGCGTCACCGTCTGGATCTCCCCGATCTGCCCCGAGATCTCCTCGGTCGCCCGCGTGGTCTGGCCGGCCAGTTCCTTCACCTCGGTCGCCACCACGGCGAAGCCGCGGCCCGCCTCGCCGGCGCGCGCCGCCTCGATGGTGGCGTTCAGCGCCAGCAGGTTCGTCTGCGCGGCGATCGAGGAGATCACCGACACCACGCTGCTGATGCGCTCGGCCGTGCCGGCCAGGCGCTGCACCGTCGCGTCGGTGCGGCGGGCGTCCTCCACCGCCTGCCCGGCGATGTGCGAGGACTGGGTGACCTGATGCACGATCTCTTGGATCGAGGCGGACATCTCCTCGCTCGCCGCCGCCACGGTCTGGACGTTGGCGGCGGTCTGCTGGGCGGCGCCCGCCACCGCGCCCGATTGGCGGGTGCCCTGGTCGGCGGTGTCGGCCATGGCGGCGGCGGTGGCCTGCATCTCGCCCGCGGCGTCCGAGAGCCCGCGGGTGAGGTCGGCGACCCTGGCCTCCAGGGCCCTGGTCAGGCCGTCGAGCAGGGCGGCGCGGCGCATCTTGGCCTCGGCCTCGTCGGCCTGGGCGGCGGCGGCGTCGCGGGCGCGCAGGGCGTGGTCCTTGAAGACCTGAAGCGAGCGGGCGAGCGAGCCGACCTCGTCGCGGCGCGCGGTGCCGGCCACGGCGACGCCGAGATCGCCGCGGGCGAGGGCGTCGAGGGCGGCGGCGACGCCCGAGAGCGGGCGGCTCACCCCGAACACCGCGACGGCGGCGAGCGCCGCGAAGGCGACCGCGAGACCGCCCGCCGCGATGAGGCCGAGGTGGCGCGTGGCCGCCTGCGTCGACCGCTCGATCTGCTCCTTGGCCAGCGCGAGGTCGTGCATGTTGGCCTCGACGTTCTTCGTCACGGCCTCCATCGCCTTCCGGCGCGCCTCCTGGCCCTCGCCGCCCGAGATCGCGAAGGCGCCCTCGGCATCACCCATCATCCCGAGGACCATCGCCCTGTCGGCGATGTCGAAGTAGTCGCGGATCAGGCGCTTCATCGCTTCGTAGACGGCGAGCCGTTCCGGCGTGTCGGCGAGCAGCACCAGGTTGTCGATCGATCCGAGAGCGGTCTGCTGCGCACCGAGATAGCCTTGGTGGAATTTCTCCAGAAGCTCGGGCCTCTTCTCGATGATCGTGTTCCGCTCCTGGATGCTGGCTTCGCTCATGGCGTTGGCCATCTGCAGGGCAACGACGAGCCGCTTCGCCTGCACGTCGATGATGTGCTGGGTTTCCGTCTTCAGCCTCTCGATGCCGGATCGCCCCAACACCACCAAGCCGACCGCCACGAGGAGGATCAGCGTCGTCGGAATGGCCAGCTTTCCGACAAGCTTGACATTGTTGAGTAACGCCACTGCCGCACCCGTCGCTGTGTGAGCCGACCGCCGGCCCGGGCAACCCGGAATCCGCCGTGCGGACCATGGTACGCAAGAGAAGATTCCCAGAGGTTAAGCGCTGACGAAAAATCACCTGACGTAGATGTCGTCGGCGACGAACTCCCGCGCGCGATGCGGCCGACGGTTTTCGTTCGGCTTGGCATCGACGCACCCGCGCGGCTATCACCCGGCGGACGGAGGATTCACGATGATCGACGTGCGGGCGATGTGCGCCATCGGGCAGCGGGGCCAGCTCGGGCTGCACGGCCGGCTGCCCTGGGAGGGCAACACCGACCCGCTCTACGTCGAGGACGTGACGCGGTTCTTCGCCGAGACGCAGGGCCACGTGCTGATCGCCGGCCCCAAGACCATCGAGGCCGTGCCCGACTTCGCCTACCGCGACCGCACCATCGCGGTGATCCGCTCGCACGAGGACCCGCGGGCGGTGCTGGCCCGCTATCCGGGCCGGCGCATCTTCGTGGGAGGCGGCATCGCGGTCTGGAACGTCTACGCGCCCTTCATCCAGAACTGGGACATCACCCGCCTGCCCTACGACGGCGAGGCCGACCGCTGGTTCGACCCCGCGTGGCTGGTCGGTGGGCGGCTGCGCGCGTGAGCGGCGGCGTCATCGCCCTGTCGGCGCTCTTGCGATAGGGTGACCGCAGGACGAGCGGGGCACGGGCGCAGGGAACAGGCGATGAGCGAGAGCACGGATCAGTTCAAGCGCAAGCCGCGGCGCAAGAGCGAGCGCGGCCGCACCCTGACGGTCTCGGCGGAGCAGAAGGCGGCCTACGAGGCGCTGCTGCGCGAGAAGGAATCGCGCGAGGCCTACGCCAAGCACCTCCCGGCCGATCCCAAGCCCCGCTGATCCCAAGCCGCACTGGCGCCAAGCCGCGCTGGGTGCCGCTCACGCGTCCTTGTCGAACGGGTTCTTCGAGGTCCGCAGCGACAGCCGGATCGGCACGCCGGGCAGGTCGAAGGCGTCGCGCAGGCCGTTGACGAGATAGCGGGTGTAGGAGCGCGGCAGCGCGTTGAGCTGGTTGCCGAACAGGGCGAAGTGGGGCGGACGCGTCTTCACCTGCGTGGCGTAGCGGATCTTGATGCGCCGGCCCGAGACCGCGGGCGGCGGGTTCGCCTGCACCGCCTCGGCGAGCCACTGGTTGATGCGCGCGGTCGCCACCCGGCGGTTCCAGACCTCGTGGGCGGCCACCACGGCCTGCATCAGCCGGTCGACGCCCTCCCCCGCCAGCCCCGAGAGCGGCACCACGGCCGCCCCCCGCACCTGCGGCAGCAGCCGGGTGGCCTTCTCCTTGAGATCCTTGAGCAGGCCCGGCTGATCGGCGACGAGATCCCACTTGTTGAGGCCGATGACGAGCGACCGGCCCTCCTGCTCGACGAGGTCCACGATGGTGAGGTCCTGCTTCTCGAACGGGATCGTCGCGTCGAGCAGCACCACCACCACCTCGGCGAAGCGCACCGCCCGCAGGCCGTCCGAGACCGCGAGTTTCTCCAGCTTGTCGTCGACGCGCGCGCGGCGGCGCATGCCGGCGGTGTCGTGCAGCTTGATCCTGCGCCCGCGCCAGACCCAGTCGAGGGAGATGGAATCGCGGGTGATGCCGGCCTCGGGGCCGACGAGCAGCCGCTCCTCGCCGAGCATCCGGTTGATGAGCGTCGACTTGCCGGCGTTCGGGCGCCCGACGATCGCGACCTTGAGGGGACGATCCGCGTCGGCCTCCTCGTCCTCCTCGGGCTCGGGCAGCACCTCGGCGAGGGCGTCGAGCAGGTCGCCCATCCCCTCGCCGTGCTCGGCCGAGACCAGCACCGGGTCGCCGAGCCCGAGGCCGAACGCCTCGTAGGCGCCCGACATCCCGGCCCCGCCCTCGGCCTTGTTGGCGAGCAGGATCACCGGCTTGTCGGAGCGCCGCACCAGTTCGGCGAAGGGCTGGTCGGCCGGCAGCAGCCCGGCGCGGGCATCGATCACGAACAGCACCGCGTCGGCCTCTGCGATGGCCGCCTCGGTCTGGGCGCGCATGCGGCCGGCGAGCGAAGCGGCATCCGCCTCTTCGAGCCCGGCGGTGTCGATGACCGTGAAATGCAGGTGGCCGAGGCGCACTTCGCCCTCGCGCCGGTCGCGGGTGACGCCGGGACGATCGTCCACGAGGGCGAGCTTGCGGCCGACGAGCCGGTTGAACAGCGTCGACTTGCCGACGTTCGGACGCCCGACGATGGCGACGGTGGGCATCGGCATGGGGTTCGGGTCCTGTTGAGATCTTCGTCAAACGCCGCAGGGCCGCGCGGGGTGCCGGCGGCCCGGTTCGGGAGGGTGATGCAGGCCCGCGCAGTGCGAGGGCGAACCGGCGCTGCCTAGCGCGAGGCCTCCGCCGGCGGCGGCGGAGCCGCCGGCGCCGCGGTCGCCGCCTCGCTCACCTGAACGGGACCGCCCGCCACCAGCGCGACGTAGATCTCCAGGCGCTGGCGCAGGCCCTGCGGGGTCTCGCGGTCGGCGGCGATCTGGTCGAACCAGCGGCCGGCGCCCTCGAAGTCGCCCTTGCGCATCGCCGTGAGGCCGAGCATCTCGCGGGCGGTGTGGCGGAAGGCGCTGGTGGGCACGGCGAGGCCCTGGAGGCTGTTCAGCGCCTCGGCGTCTCCGGCATCGAGGCCCAGCAGCGCGGCCCGCAGGCGGGCGAGGTCGCGCAGGCTGGCGCCCACGGCGGTGTCGGCGGTGATGGCCGCGTAGGCCTTCGCTCCGGCCGCCGGGTCGGCCTTGCCCGCTTCCGCGGCCGCGCGCAGCCGCGCCAGCAGCCGGTAGCCGCCCTGGACCTCCCCGGCGAGGGTCTCGAAGACCTTCTCGGCCGCATGCGGCCCGTCGCCCCTGGCGGCGCGCACCGCGGCATCGAAGCGCTGGCTCGCCGCCTCGGCCTGGACGGTCTGCGCGTGCTGCCAGTAGCGCCAGCCGCCGACGCCGAGCACGAGGAGAACCGCGAGCCCGATGAAGACGCCGCTGTAGCGCGTCCAGACCTGCGCCGCCCGGTCACGACGGTAATCCTCGTTGACCTCGCGGATGAACTCGTCTTCCTTCATCGTGTGCTTGCTCGCCGGAATCGTGCCGCGCGCGCCCGCGACAGGGCGGCCCGCGTAGCACAGTCGCGGGCCGATGGCGAGGCTCGGGGCCTGCGGGACGCGTCCGGCCTCAGGCCTGGCCCGGCCAGACCGCGACGCCGATCAGCCACGGGTGCAGCACGCGGGCGAACACGAACCACGCCACGACGCCGATGCCGACCGCGAGCGCGTCGTTGCGCCAGCCGGCCGGGGCCGCGGCCGGCCCCGCATGGGCCTTCACCTCGTCGCGCCGCTTGATGCTGATGCGCGCCGCCACCGCCCAGGCCAGGAAGGCCCCGAACAGCAGCATGGAGCCGAGGTCGCCGTTGGCGAGGAGGTGGGCGGTGGCCCAGAGCTTCACGCCGACCAGCATCGGGTGCTTCAGCCGGCTCTTGATCTGCCCCGGCAGGTAGGCGGCCGCGAAGGCCACGAAGGCGAGGAGCACCAGCAGCAGGGAGAGGTGGCGCGTCCAGACCGGCGGCGACCAGATCTCGACATAGGCATTCGCCCGGTACTGGCCGTAGCCGAGCCCGAGCACGACGAGGCCCACGAGCGAGAGCAGCGTGTAGCCGATCTTGTAGGGCCCCTCCCCGACCCGCGCGATCAGCCGGGCGCGGGGGCCGCGCAGCATGGTGAAGGCGTGGGTGCCGAGAAAGAGCACGAGGCCGACGAGGAGGAGCGTCATGGGCGGATCACCGGCGAGGACGGGGCGGCGTCGCGGGAGCATGGAGCGCCCCGCGATGTTTCGGCGGTCCGCGCAAGCAAGCCGCAAGCAATTCTGGGCAGGCTGCCGGTCCCTGTCCAGGCTCGCCCATGCGCCGTCCCCGCCTCAGCCCCCTTATCTGGGCCGCCCTCCTCCTCGCCGCGGCCCCCGCCCGGGCCGATCCGCCGCTCTCGGCCCTGACCCTGGTCGGGCCGGCTGAGCCCGTCTTCCGGGCCGCCCACGACGCCTGCGACGGGCACGACGTGCCCGATGCCCCGGCCCGGGCGTTTCGCGACGCGGGCGGCGGGCTCGTCCTGTTCGGCATGCATTACCGCAACCGGGCGCTGCGCGGTCCCGATGCCGACCACCTGAAGCTCGATTGCCGGGTGGTGCTTGACTCCGGTCTCAATGGTGATCCGGCGCGCTACGACGACCGCACCTGGATCACCGCCACCTGGACCGAGGACGGCCGCAGCGTCGCGGCGCTCCTCCACCACGAGTATCACGGCGAGGCGCATCCCGGCCGCTGCATCGCCACCGAGATGATGGCCTGCTGGTACAACAGCCTGCTGGCGGCCCGCTCGGCGGATGGGGGCGCGCGCTTCGCGCGGCCTGCGCCGCCGGCCGTGGTGGCCGCCGCGCCGTTCCGGCAGGAGGTAGACCAGGGCCGCCACCGCGGCTTCTTCAACCCCTCGAACATCGTGCGCGAGGGACGCCACTGGTACTTCCTGGCCGCCACCACCGGCTGGGCCGGCCAGCCGCACGGGGTCTGCCTCTTCCGCTCGGACGACGTGAGCGATCCGAGCCGCTGGCGCGCGCATGACGGCCAGGGCTTCACGGTCGCCTACGCGGATCCCTACCGCAAGGGACCCAAGCCGTCCGGCGCCTGCCGCCCGGTCGGGCCGTTTCCCGGACCGGTGGGCTCCGTGAGCCGCCACCGCGGCACGGGCGCCTGGATCGCGGTGTTCCAAGCCGCGGCGGGCGGCGTGTTTCCGCGATCGGGCTTTTACTGGACCACCTCGCGCGACCTGACGACCTGGGACACGCCGCGCCTGCTGCTCGCCGGGGCGACGCTCTACGACGATTACTGCAAGGCGGGCGGCGGCCTGATCAGCTACCCGTCCCTCATCGACCGCGACGCCAAGGGCCGCAACTTCGACGACGTGGGCGACAGCGCCGAGCTCTACTACGCGACGCTGCCGGTGCAGGGCTGCACGGTGCAGGGCGAGCGCGAACTGGTGCGCCGCCGGGTGGCGATCAAGGTCTGGCCCTGACCGCGATCAGCCCTGCCCCACCAGCAGCCGCTCGGCCGCCTCCCGGGCCGCGCCGTCCAGGGGCCGCGGCCGGCGGGTCGCGGTATCGATCAGGACGCAGGTCGCCTCCGCCTCGCCCGCGAGAGCCTCCCCGCACAGGATGCGGTTGCGAAAGCCCATCGAGCTGCGCCCGAGCCGCGCGAGCCACGTGGCGGTGCGCACGCTGCCGGGGAAGTGGAGTTCGGCCCGGTAATCGATCACGAAGCGGGCGATCACCAGCATGCTGCCTTGCGGCAGGGCCGGGGTGATGTGGCGGGCGAAGAACCTCACCCGCCCGCTCTCGCAGAAGGCCGCGAAGACCGCGTTGTTGACGTGGCCGTTGGCGTCGGTGTCGCGGTAGCGCAGGACGTCGTCCGTCCAGAGCACCCGCGGGTCGTCGGCGAGCGCCGCGAGGTCGGGCGAGGCGTCAGCCATGCCGCGCCGTCCCGCCGAGGTGGAAGACCCGGTGCGGCACCAGTTCGCCGCGCTCGACGTCGCCGACCGCCACCAGCACGCCCCCGCAGGTGGCGTAGGCCTTGCCCGCCATCGGCGCGTCGCGCCCGCGCAGGATGACCGGCTGGCCGCGCATCAGCCGGAGCGCCATGTCGCGCGAGACCGGCACGCAGGGCACCGCGTCGAGCGCCGTCTCCACCGGGCGCAGCACCGCCGGGTTCGGCTCGCTCTGCGCCGCCTCCAGCGCCCCGATGGTGCAGGACTGGTCCTCCGCGAAGGGACCGACCCGGGTGCGCCGCAGGGCCGAGACGTGGCCGTGGCAGCCGAGCGCCCGGCCGAGGTCGCGGGCGATCGCCCGCACGTAGGTGCCTTTGCCGCACTCGGCCTCGATGACTGTGCGCTCCTCGGAATGGGCCACCACCGCGAGGCGGTCGATCTGCACCGGCCGGGCCACGAGGTCGACCACCTCGCCGTCGCGGGCGAGGTCGTAGGCGCGCTCGCCCTGGATCTTGATCGCCGAGTAGCGCGGCGGCACCTGCTCGATGGCGCCGACGAAGCGCGGCAGCAGCGCCTCCACCTGCTCGCGGGTCGGGCGCGCCTCGGAGGTCGCGACCGGCCGGCCCTCGGCGTCGTCGGTGTCGGTCTCGACGCCCCAGGTCACCGTGAACACGTAGGCCTTGCGGCCGTCCATCACGAAGGGAACCGTCTTGGTGGCCTCGCCGAGCGCGATCGGCAGGATGCCGGAGGCCAGCGGGTCGAGGGTGCCGGCATGGCCCGCCTTCTTGGCGTTCAGCGCGCGCTTCACCGCCGCGACCGCGTGGGTCGAGGTCATGCCCACGCCCTTGTCGAGGATCACCCAGCCGCTGATCTCGCGGCGCTTGGGCCGGTCGCCGGCCGGGCGCCCGCGCCCGCGCGGCGGGCGGCCCTCCCGGGGTGGCGCCGGCGCGCGCTCGGCAGGCTGGTCCTCGTGCATCATCGTCTCGCGTTCCCACACACAAGGGGAACGGTCCTGCGAGGCCTCTCCATCCCCGGACCGCCGCCCCGTTCTGATCAATTCACGGCAGAGCCGCCCGGTTCGGGAGAGCCCTCACGCCGCTCTCACTCCTCGGAGTCGGTATCCGGCGCGAGGTCGCGCTGGACCTTGTCGCTGCGCAGGAGCGCGTCGATGCGCGCGGCCTCGTCGAAGGTCTCGTCGCGGCGGAAGCGCAGGTCGGGGGCATATTTCAGGTTGACCCGGCGGGCCACCTCCTGGCGCAGGGCTTTGCGGTTGCGGTCGAGCGCTTCGAGGACCCCGGTCTCGTCCCGGCCCCCCAGCGGCATCACGTAGGCGGTGGCGAGCTTGAGGTCCGGCGACATGCGGACCTCCGGCACCGTGATGACGTGCTGGCTCAGCACGGGATCCTGCAGGTCGCCGCGGCTCAGCACCTCCGCGATGGCGTGGCGCACGAGTTCGGCCACGCGCTGCTGGCGCTGCGAGGGGCCGGTGGTTTCGGTCGGTTTGCGCACGTTCTCTCTCCGGACCCCAGGTGGCCGGCGCGCTGCGCGGGCGTGAGGCACAGGCCTGAACCGACGAGCCCGAGGCGGTCGACGCCTCGGGCTCGGCAGATGCGGGGGCCGCCCGGCGTGAGGCGGCCGAACGGCGTGTGGCGGATCAGAGCGTCCGCCGCTCCTCGTGGACGATGTAGCACTCGATCACGTCCCGGACGCGCATGTCCTGGTAGTTCTCGAACGCCATGCCGCATTCCTGGCCGGCCGACACCTCGCGGGCGTCGTCCTTGAAGCGCTTGAGCTGCGAGAGCTTGCCCTCGTGCACCACCACGTTGTCGCGGATGAGCCGGACATGGGCGCCGCGCTCGACGCGGCCGTCCTCGACGCGGCAGCCGGCGATCTTGCCGACCTTCGAGACGTTGAAGATCTCGAGGATCCGCGCCTCGCCCAGGCGCTCCTCGCGGAGCGTCGGCGGCAGCAGGCCCGACATCGCCGCCCGGACGTCATCCACGAGGTCGTAGATGATGTTGTAGTAGCGGATCTCGACGCCCGCCCGCTCGGCGGCCTCTCTCGCCTCCTTGTGGGCGCGCACGTTGAAGCCGATCACCACCGCGCCGGAGGCCTGCGCCAGCGTGATGTCGGATTCGGTGATGCCGCCCACGCCCGCGTGCAGGATGCGGGCCGCGACCTCGTCGTTGCCGAGCTTTTCCAGCGCGCCGGCGATGGCCTCGACCGAGCCCTGAACGTCGCCCTTGACGACGAGCGGAAATTCCTTGCGGCCGGCGCCCTCGCGCAGGTCGCGCATCATGTCCATCAGCGAACGGCCGGCGCCGGTGCCGGCGGCCGCCGCGCGCTCGCGCTTCTGGCGGGCCCGGTACTCGGTGACCTCGCGGGCGCGCGCCTCGTTCTCGACCACCGCCACGCGGTCGCCGGCCTCGGGCGTGCCGTTGAAGCCCAGCACCTCCACCGGAACCGACGGCCCGGCTTCCTTGGTGTTGCGGCCGGTGTCGTCGATGAGGGCGCGCACGCGGCCCCACTCGGCGCCCGCCACCACGATGTCGCCGGTGTGCAGGGTACCGCGCTCCACGAGCACGGTCGCCACCGGACCGCGGCCGCGGTCGAGCTTGGCCTCGATCACCGTGCCCTCCGCCGACCGGTCGGGGTTGGCGCGCAGGTTGAGGATCTCGGCCTGCAGCGCGAGGCCCTCCAGCAGGTCTTCGAGGCCCTGCTTCGTCTTGGCCGAGACCTCGAACTCGAGGGTCTCGCCGCCCATCGATTCCACCTGCACGTCGTGCTGGAGGAGTTCGGTGCGCACCCGCTGCGGGTTGGCGTCGGGCTTGTCGACCTTGTTGATCGCCACGATCAGCGGCACCTCGGCCGCCTTGGCGTGGGAGATCGCCTCGATCGTCTGGGGCATCACGCCATCATCGGCCGCCACGACCAGCACCACGATGTCCGTGACGCGGGCGCCGCGGGCGCGCATCGACGTGAAGGCCGCGTGGCCCGGGGTGTCGATGAAGGTGATCTTGCCGCCGGAGGGCGAGGTCACCTGGTAGGCGCCGATGTGCTGCGTGATGCCGCCCGCCTCGCCCGAGACGACGTTGGCGTTGCGGATCGCGTCGAGCAGCGAGGTCTTGCCGTGGTCGACGTGGCCCATGATGGTCACGACGGGCGGACGCGGCTGGGTGTCCTCGTCGGTGTCGGGCTCGTCGAACAGGCCCTCCTCGACGTCGGATTCCGCCACGCGGCGCACCGTGTGGCCGAGTTCCTCGGCGATGAGCTGGGCCGTGTCCGAGTCGATCACGTCGGTGATCTTGTGGATCTGGCCCTGCTTCATGAGCATGCGGATCACGTCGACGGCGCGCTCGCTCATGCGGTTGGCGAGTTCCTGGATCGTGATCGTCTCCGGGATCACCACGTCGCGCGACAGCTTCTCCTTCTGCTCCATCTGGCGATGGCCGGTCAGGCGCTGCGTGCGGCGGCGGAACGAGGCGAGCGAGCGGGTGCGCTCGTCCTCGCCGGAGGTCGCCGTGGCGATGGTGAGACGGCCGCGGTTGCGGTCGCCGCCGGGCGATTTCGGGGTCTTGGGCGGCGTGATGATCTTGAGCGGCATGCCGGGCCGCCGGATCACCCGCTTGGTGTCCTCCTCCTCCGCGGCGGCCGCGGCCGGACGGCCGGTGGCGGGGCGCGCGGGGGTGGTGCCGGGCGCCGGCTTGGCGGTGGCCGCCGCGGGCTTCGGCTCGGGCTGCGGCTCGGGCTTGGGCGCGGGGCGCGCCATGAAGTTCAGGTCGCGGGGCTTGCGCGCATCCGCGGTGAGCAAGCGGCGCGGCTCGGCCGGGGCGGCCGGGCGAGCCGCCGCCGGACGTGCGGCAGCCGGGCGCGCGGCAGCCGGACCGGCCGCGGCCGGACGCGGGGCGGCCGGGCTGGCGGCAGCTGGCCGCGCAGCGGCGGGCGTCGGCGTCGGCGCGGCGGGTGCAGCAGGCTCGGCCGTCGGCGCGGCGGTGGCGGCCGCGGAGCGGGCCGCCTCCTCGTTCATGCGGCGCTCGGCCTCCTCGGCGGCGCGGCGCTTGCGCGCGTCCTCCTGGCGGCGGCGCTCCTCCTCCTCGCGCTTGCGGGCCTCGGCCGCCTCGCGCTCGCGGATCTCGGCGGCCTCGCGCTCGACCCGGCGGCGCGCGTCGTCGGCGGCGCGGCGGCGCTCGTCCTCCTCTCGCTTGCGGGCATCCGCCAGCGCGTTCATGCGGGCGCTCTGCTCCTGATCGCTCAGGGTGCGCAGCACCACGCCCGAGCGCGCCGGGGCCTGGCGCGGCTCGGAGGGCCGCGGCGCCGCGGCGGCCGGGCGACTCGGAGCCGCCGGCGCGGGAGCCGTCTCCTTCGGGGCTGCCGGCGCGGGGGCACCGATGACGCGACGCTTGACCGTCTCGACCACCACCGACTTCGAGCGGCCGTGGGAGAAGCTCTGTCGCACGATGCCCTGCTCGATCGGACGCTTCATCGAGAGCGTCTTCGCAGGGCCCGCGTGCAGCGTCTTGTCGCCCGGATTCTTCGTCTCACTCATTCAGTTCAGACCCTGGGGGTTCTCAATCGTCCCGGGATCCGGCCTCCCGGAGGCCGCCTCCCACCTGCATCCCGGGAACGGGCCGACCAGGCCGATCCCTGCCATTCACTCAATCACCGGCCTTCCGGGGGCCGGTCACAGACACTGTCGCATCCGCCTGGACTGTCGTCCGGGAGCGCCGCGTCGGCGCCGCTCGGCGCCGGTCCGACATCCCCGGGCATCGCCGCCGCGCCGCGAAAGGCACGGAGCCGACGCCAACGCGCGAGCAAGCCGGCAGTGCCGGCTCCCGCGACGAGGGCAGCGTGTATCACATGATCCCGGCCCAAGGCCATGTCCAATTCTTCGCTGGACATGTCGTCCACCACCGGGATGCCCGATATGGCATCGCCGTAGCGGCGGCGCAATGCCTGGGCCAGTTTGCGCCGCCCGTCCTGGCTCGCGTCGCTCGCGTGCACGAGGGCGGCGACGCCCGCCCGGCTCTCCACCGCGCTCTCAACCTTGGTGAAGCCCGTGACGACGCAGCCCGCCTTGTTGGCGAGCGCCAGCGCCTGGCGCAGGTCGTGGCGCAGGGCGGCCTCGATCACATCCGCGAGATCGGGGCCGGCGACCGCGTGCTTCGCCTTGAAGGCGCGCTGGAACAGGCGGCGGCGCACCGCCTCGCCCACCGCCGCGCGCGTCGCCGTGACCCAGGCTCCCCGGCCCGGCAGGCGGGCCTTGAGGTCGGGCACCACCGTCCCGTCGGGCCCGAGCGCGAAGCGGATCAGGCCAGCGGGATTCTGCGACTCGCGCGTGACGAGGCAGGTCCGCTCCGCATGCGCGCGGCCGCGCCCGATCCCGGCATCGAGGATGTCGGGCGGCAGGTCGTCGGCGGGGGCGTCGGTTGCGGACATCGGGAGGGTCAACAGGTTGAGCGCGGACGGCGCGGGATCCGCGCCATTTTCTGCGGGTGATGTGAATCGTCAGGTCGGCTCGCCCTCGGCCTCCTCCAGGGCCTGCTCGTCCTCGGCGGGCGCCTCGGGCGGGGCCTCGATCCAGCCGGCGCTCACGCGGGCCGCGACGATCATCGCCTCCGCCTCGGCGCGCGAGAGGTCGAACCCGTCGAGGTAGCCGGCGTGGCGCACCGCCTCCGGCCCGCGCCCCTCGGTGTAGCCGACGAGGTCGTCGGTGGCGCAGCCCGCCAGATCCTCGATGGTCCGCACCTCGTTCTCGCCGAGCGCCACCAGCATCGGCGTGGTGATGCCGTCGATCTCGCGCAGCTCGTCCTCGACGCCGAGTTCGCGGCGGCGGGCGTCGTTCTCGGCCTCGATGCGCGCGAGGTAGTCCTGGGCGCGGCTCTGGATCTCGGCCCCGGTCTCCTCGTCGAGGCCCTGGATGTTGGCGATGTCGCCGGGCTCCGTGTAGGCGATTTCTTCCACCGAGCGGAACCCTTCCGCCGACAGGAGCTGCCCCACGGTCTCGTCGACGTCCAGCGCCTCCATGAAGGCGTTGGTGCGCTCGACGAACTCCTTCTGGCGGCGCTCCGACTCCTCGGCCTCGGTCAGGATGTCGATGTCCCAGCCGGTGAGCTGCGAGGCGAGCCGCACGTTCTGGCCGCGCCGGCCGATGGCCAGCGAGAGCTGGTCGTCGGGCACCACGACCTCGATGCGGTCAGCCTCCTCGTCGAGCACCACCTTGACCACCTCGGCGGGCTGGAGGGCGTTGACGATGAAGGTGGCCTGATCCTGCGACCAGGGGATGATGTCGATCTTCTCGCCCTGCAATTCGCCCACCACGGCCTGGACGCGCGAGCCGCGCATGCCCACGCAGGCGCCGACCGGATCGATGGAGGAATCGCGCGAGATCACGGCGATCTTGGCCCGCGAGCCCGGATCGCGCGCCACCGCCTTCACCTCGACGATGCCGTCGTAGATCTCCGGCACTTCCTGGGCGAAGAGCTTGGCCATGAACTGCGGGTGCGAGCGCGAGAGGAAGATCTGCGGCCCGCGCACCTCGCGGCGCACGTCGAACAGGTAGGAGCGGATGCGGTCGCCCGGCCGGAAGGTCTCGCGCGGGATGCCCTCGTCGCGGCGCACGATGCCCTCGCCGCGGCCGAGATCGACGATGACGTTGCCGTACTCGACGCGCTTCACGAGGCCGTTCACGACCTCGCCGATGCGGTCCTTGTACTCCTCGTACTGGCGGTCGCGCTCGGCGTCGCGCACCTTCTGGACGATGACCTGCTTGGCCGACTGGGCGGCGACGCGGCCGAAATCGAAGGGCGGCAGGGTGTCGGCGATCACGTCCCCGACCTGGGCGGCCGGGTTGTGGCGGCGCGCGGTCTCGAGGTCGATCTCGCGGGCGTCGTTCTCGACCTGCTCGACGACGAGCAGGTGGCGCGACAGGCGCAGCGCCCCGGTGCGGGGATCGATCTCGGCGTGGACGTCCGTCTCGGCGCCGTAGCGGGAGCGGGCCGCCTTGGCGATGGCCTCCTCCATCGCCCCGATCACGATCGAACGGTCGATCACCTTCTCGCGGGCGACGGCGTCGGCGATCTGCAGGAGTTCGAGCCGGTTGGCACTGACGACGGCCATGAGTGCAATCCTTCCCTTGTGTCTTCGTGGCCGCGGCGACGGCGCGGCGCTGATGTGCGGTGTCTTCGTTGCAGGGTGTCTTGGCGAGGTGTCTTGGTTGCAGGGTGCCCTGGCCGGGCGCCCCGGCCTGATCCTTCGCGGTCAGTGCGCGGTCGGCGCCTCCGCGCCGTCGTCCTCGTCCTCCTCGTCGTCCCCGGGCGGCGCGGAGCCGCGGCGCAGGGATTCGCGGACGAGATCGTCGGTGAGCACGAGGTGCGCCTCGCCGATGTCGGAGAGCCGCAGGTCGTAGGAGGCCGGCAGCCCTTCCTTGACGTCGGGAAGGTCGATGCGGACCGTCGCGCCCTCGGGCGCCCGGATGATGCCCCGGAAGCGCTTGCGCCCGTCCAGCGGCACGCTGAGCTCCACCTTGGCCTCGTAACCGGCCCAGCGGGCGAAGTCCTGCGCCCGCACCAGCGGCCGGTCGATTCCCGGCGAAGAAATCTCCAGGTGGTAGGCCCGGCCGATCGGGTCGTCGACGTCGAGAAGCGGCGAGATCGTGCGGCTCACCGCCTCGCAATCCTCCACCGTCATGGTGCCGTCCGGCCGCTCGGCCATGATCTGCACCGTGCAGCCGTTCTGGCCCGTGACCTTCACGCGCACGAGGCGGAAGCCCAGGCCTTCGAGGGAGGGCTCGACGATCTGCGCCACGCGCGCGGCCACGCCGGTCTCGGTGATCAGGCGCTTCTCGCCCGGGGGCTGGTCTGGGGCGTCGGTCATGGATCCCGGCGGTGACGTCCTGGCGATCGGGGGCGGTCCCGCCCGCGCCGATGAGCTTGCGGCAATAAAAAAGAGCGGACCCCGGGGGGCCCACTCCCGCACCGCGATCATCGACCGCGAACAGAACTGTTGGTGAACAGATAATCCCATGCGGACCGGAATGCAAGGCGCTCGCCGGGCGTTCCGTCGTGGCGGAGAGACATGGCGCGGCGGAGCATCCGGCCCGCCGCGCCGGTCCGCGCTCACAATGGCGGCAGGCGCAGGTGCCAGTCGGTGGCCTGCTGGTAGGCCTGGCCCACGCGCAGGGCCATCGTCTCCTCGTAGCCGCGGCAGACGATCTGGAGCGAGAGCGGCATCCCCTCGGCGGTGAAGCCGCTCGGCAGGGCGAGCGCGCAGAGATCGAGGAAGTTGCCGAAGCGGGTGAAGCGCGAGGGCATCACCGCCTGGTCCACCGCGTCGAGGCGCGGGGCCGCCGTCTCGGTGGTGGGGGTGAGGAGCGCGTCGAGCCCCGCGAAGGCCCGGTCGAGCGCCCGCTTCATGTCCTGCTGCAGGCGCCGGGTGCGCAGGTAGTCCCGGGCCGAGATCGACGCGCCCGACAGGATGCGCGCGCGCACGTCCTCGTCGAGGGGCGCGGAAAAGTCCTCCGCCACCGCGCCGTTGTGGAAGTAGGCCTCGGCGTGGAGGATCGCCGAGGCGTTGACGAAGTCGACGAACCGAAACGGCAGCGCGACGTCCACGATCTCGGCGCCGAGCCGCTCCAGCCTGTCGAGGGCGCGGTCGTAGGCGGCGAGCATCTCGGGCGCCACGCCCTCGCGCTCGGCGGCGGGCATCCGCCCGAGGCGCAGGCCCCGCACGCCCCGGTCGAGGGAGGGCATTGGGTCGGCGGGGGCGATCCCGCGGGTGTTGGGGTCGAGGGGATCGGGTCCCTGCATCACGCCGTAGAGGAGCGCCACGTCCTCGACGGTGCGGGCCATCGGCCCGGGCGTGTCGAGGGTGGTGGAGAGCGGCAGCACCCCGTGCGTGCTCACCCGCCCCACCGTGACCTTGAGCCCGGTGATGCCGCAGAACGAGGCCGGCAGCCGCACCGAGCCGCCCGTGTCGGTGCCGATCGCCCAGGGCGCCATCCGGCCCGCCACCGCGACCCCCGAGCCGCTGCTCGATCCGCCCGGCGCGCGGGGATGCTCCGGGTCCCAGGGATTGACGGGGGTGCCCATGCGCCGGTTGGTGCCCCAGCCGCCGAGAGCGAACTCCACCGTGTGGGTCTTGCCGATGAGGATCATCCCCTGGGCGATCAGGCGCTTGGCGATGGTGGCGGTCGCGGTGGCGCGCCGCTCCCGCATCGTGTGCGAGCCGCCCGTGGTGACGCGGCCCTCGACGTCGATCAGGTCCTTGAGCGCCACCGGCACCCCGTGCAGCGGCCCGACCGCGTGGCCTGAGCGGATCGCCCGGTCGGCTCCCTCGGCGGCCAGCCGCGCGTCGTCGGCATAGACCTCCACGAAGGCGTGCAGGCGCGGATCGAGCCGGCCGATGCGGGCGAGCAGCGCCTCGACGGCGTCCACCGGCGAGAGCCTCCGGGCGGCGATCGCCCGCCCGAGGCCGGCGGCCGAGAGCAGGGCGGGATCGGATTCGGCGGGAGAAGCGTCTGTCATGAATCCTACTGCAGGCTCACGAGGGTCAGGTCGACGAACCACGATTGCGGAGAGACGAAGCCCTTCACCCGGGGCGACATCGCCCGCGGGTTGAGATCGTGGACGATGTAGAGCCAGGGCGGATCGTCCACGAGGCGCTCGTGGGCCGCCCGGGTCGCCGCGGCGATCTCCCGCGGGTCGGTGGATTCGGAGAGCGTCCGGAGCGTCGCATCGAACGCCTCGTCCTTCCACTGCGCGAAGTTGAACCCCTTCGGGGAGAGGTTCGCGGAGGAGAAGTAGCGCGCCATCACGCTCACGTCCGAGGAGGGCGAGCTGACGTTGAGCGCGAGCGCTCCCTGGAGGGCCGGGGCATCCGGGGCGGAGCGCCCGGCGGTGAGCAGCACCTGCCACTCGACCACGTTGAACGTGACGTCGACCCCGCAATTCTGCTTCAGGTTCTCCTGCAGGAACTCGTTCATCGGCAGGGGCTGCATCTGGCCCGAGCCCGAGGTCGAGATCATGACCGGGAAGGCGAGCGGCCGGCCCGGCCCGTAGCCCGCCTCCTTGAGGAGCGCCCGGCCCTTGCCCGGATCGAGTCCGTAGCGGTGCTGCGGGGCGCCGAAGTTCGGATCGCTCTTCTTGAGCCAGCCGACCGAGGGCTCGGCGGTGCCGTTCAGGAACCCCACCACGGCGTCGCGGTCGACGCAGTAGTTGAGCGCCTGACGCACCCGCACGTCCCGGAAGGGGCTGGCCGGCGCGCCGATGTTGTAGAACCACGGCCAGACATGCGGGTAGGACCCGGTCGTGATGGCGAACCCGGCCTGCCGCAGCGACGGGATGCCGTCCGGCGCGGGCGCCTCGATCCAGTCCACCTGGCCCGCGCGCAAGGCCGCGATGCGGGCATTCGCCTCCGGAATCGGCATCAGCCGCACCCGGTCGAGCTTCGACCGGCGGGCCGGGTCCCAGTAGCCGTCGTGACGGACGAGGTCGACCGCCTCGCGGGGCGCCACGCGGGCGATGCGGAACGGGCCGGTGCCCGCCGCCGGCAGCGTGCCGACCCTGGCCCAGTCCCGCCCCGCCCGCTCGAACGAGGCCGGCGAGGTGAACAGGATGTAGACCGCCATGTAGGGGAAGTAGGAGGCCGGCACCGTCGTGGTGATGGCGACCGTGCGCTCGTCGATCTTCCGGTAGGATTCGAGCAGGGGGGCGCGGGCGCGGGTGATGCCGGCGGCGGGCGGCTCGTACTGCTTGGCATCCGCCTTGAAGTAGCGGTCGAGGTTCCAGATCACCGCGTCGGCGTCGAACGGGCTGCCGTCGTGAAAGGTCACGCCCTGTCGCAGGTGGAAGAGCCAGACGCGCTTGTCGTCGGGGGCCTGCTCCCACCGCTCGGCGAGGCCGGGGCGCAAGGTGGCGAGCCGGTCGGTGCGCGTGAGGTCCCACAGCACCAGCCCCTCGAAGACCGGGTAGCCGAGGAAGCGCATCCCCTCGAAGCCGTTGTTCGGCATGCCGGTCGCGGTGGGCGTGTCGGCCGCCGTCATGGCGATGCGCAGGACGCTCTCGGCGGCCTGCGCCGGCACGGCGGCGAGACTCGCGAGGAGGAAGCCGGTGAAGCGGTTCATGGCAGGCGGATCCCGGTCGGTCGCGACGCCGCGACCCGCATCGGCCATCCGCAAACTCCGGGCCATCCGCACTCGGACCACACGGCCACGCGCGAAATGCACTTTACAGTTTGATCGCGCCGGAGGATGTTCGCGTAGCGCGGGAATCCGCGAGGCTCCGCCGGCCGCATCGTAGCACGAAAGCGGCGAAGGTCTAGCTTCGCGCACCTGTGGATTTATATGTAAAACTCGTTCCCATTTCGAGACAAACCCTCGGGAATGCCTAAAATTTAGTTGTGATTTCGCTCGCAACCGGCTTCTCGGACGTCCCCCGGACCTGCTACGGTTAAGAAACATTAACCAGGACGTGTGGGATCATGCCTGCAAATGCGCTGCGGTCGGTGAGTTGGGCGCCGACGATCGCGATGTCGTGGCTCTGGGGCCTCGGGTTCTTCTACGCGATCCACGTCACGCTGACCTACGGCTGGCTCGGCTTCGTGGGCTTCGCGGCACCGAACGTGCTCGGGCTCTTCCTGTTCGGCTGGGTCTTGGGCGCCCCCGGACGCGACCCGGCCCAGATCCTCAAGACCATCCAGGGCTCCTATGCGGGCGTGTTCCTGCTCTGCCAGCTCGCCGCGGTGGCGATCACCATCTTCGGCTTCCTCGCCTATGCGTGGCGGCCGATGCTCGGCGCGGAGGCGGCGCTGATCGCGGGCGTGGTCATCCTCGGCTCCTGCGCGATCGGTCACGCGGTCGGGCTCAAGGCCCTGCGCGGGCTGCACGCGGCCTACCTCGCGCTCGGGGTCGGCGCGGCCCTCGTGGCGTTCGGGGCGCTCCAGGGCACGTCCGAGGCGGCGGTGCCCGTGGCGGCCTTCGACGCGCGCTTCTACGGCCTCGTGCTGCCCTCCCTGGTCGGCTTCCTGCTCGGGCCGTGGACCGACCTCCAGCAATGGCAGCGCGCGGTGGAGATCCGGGCGAGCGGCGGCTCGGTGCGCACCGCCTACGGGGTCGGTGCCGTGCTCTTCCTCGGGCTCCTCGTCCTCAACGCCTGCCTGGCGGCCGCGGCCGGCCCCGCCGCCGCATTCGTGGCGGCGGACGGCGTGCCGGGCGCGCAGCCGGCGGTGGCGGTCGCGGCGGGTGCGGTGCCGGCCGCGGGCGTCGCCTTCCTGGTCTGGACGCTCATCGCCGCCACCTCGACCCTCGACAGCGCCTACGCGTCGATCCGCTGGTTCATGTCCTCGCTCACGGCGCGCAGCTCGTCGCCGCTCCTCGCCTTCGTGTCGCCGAGCCTCGTGTCCTCGCCGCTCTGGCTGATCCTGGCCGCCCTGGCCATCGCGGTGGCGATGATCAGTGCGAATCTCTCGATGATGTACCTGATGCTGCCCTTCTGTACGCTGCTCGTCGGCGGCGCGGCCTGCCTCGTCGGCGAGGTGCTGGGGGCGGAGCGCCGCTACGACGGCACCCTGTGCGCGATGCTCGGGCTCGCCGCGGCGCTGATCTTCCTCGCCGGCTATCTCGGGCCGGCGCCGCTGCTGGCCACGGCCGCTCCCCTGCTGGCGCTGGTCGGCGCCGCCCCGACGCTCGCGGGCCTCTGGCGCAAGCCGGCGGCGGACGCCCCCCGCCCGGTCGCGGCGGTCCCCGCCCCGGCCGAGCCGGCGCCGGCCCTCGTCACCCTCGCCAACGAGAACCACGCCTCGTCCTACGGCTTCGACGGCCAGTGGTTCGTCTTCCACATGACCCCGACCTACGACGACACCAACTCGGTCGGAAACATCTACTTCGCCAACTACGTGCGCTGGGTGGGCAAGGCCCGGGAGCTGTTCTTCAACGTCTGCATGCCGGATTTCAGCCTCGCCTCGACGGACTTCTACGTGCTGACCCGGGACTTCAACCACCAGTTCCGGCGCGAGGCGAAGGAGTTCGAGCCGATCGTGGTGCGCATCCGCATCTCCGCCCACAGCCGGAAGTTCGTGACCCTGGCGCACGAGATCCACAGCGAGACGCACGGCCTGCTCGGCCGCGGCGAGCAATCCCTGATGTTCGTGGACACGGTGCATTACCGGCCGCTCGACATCCCGCGCTCGATCGTCAAGGGCTTCCTGCCCTACTTCGCCGGCTCGGTCGCCGCGTCTCCGGCGGCGGCCCTGATGATCGGCGAGGCCGCGACGGCCTCGTGAGATCCGCGCGACCGCGCGCGGCTCCTGCGCGCGGCGTCCGGGCCACCGGACGCCGCGTGCGCGTCCGCCCTCAGGCGGCGCGGCTGCGGGTGGCGAGCGGCCCGGGGAGCCGGGCGAGCGCGAGGGCCTCGGCGGCGGGCACCGGGCGGCTGAACAGGTAGCCCTGGAGCTGGTGGCAGCCCTGCTGGATCAGGCACTGGCGCTGCGCCTCGTCCTCGACGCCCTCGGCGGTCGCGGTCATGCCGAGGCTCGTCGCGAGCTCGACGATCGCCCGCACGATGGCGACGTCGCTGCGCTCCTGCGGCAGGTCGCGCACGAAGCTGCGGTCGATCTTCACCTTGTCGAAGGCGATGCGGCGCAGGTAGCTCAAGCTGGAATAGCCGGTGCCGAAATCATCGAGCGACAGGCGCACCCGCATGTCGCGCAGCGTCTGCAGGGTGTCGTGCACCGAGGACGAGGCTTCGAGGAAGACCGATTCGGTGACTTCGAGTTCGAGCCGCGAGGGCGCGAGCCCGCTGTCGCGGAGCGCCCGGCGGACCACCGCCGGCAGGTCGGAATGCCGGAACTGGATGCCCGATACGTTGACCGCGACGCTGAGCGGAGCCGGCCAGGTCGCGGCGATGCGGCAGGCCTCGCGGATGATCCACTCCCCGAGCGGGATGATGACGCCGGTCTCCTCCGCCAGCGGCACGAACTCGGCCGGCGAGACGAAGCCGCGCACCGGATGCTTCCAGCGCAGCAGCGCCTCGAAGCCCTGGATGCTGCCGTGGCGCGCGCCGACCAGCGGCTGGAAGTACAATTCGAACTCGTCGCGCTCCAGCGCCCCGCGCAGGTCGGCGGTGAGCGCCCGGCGCGCCTCGATCCGCTCGTCCATCTCCGCCTCGTAGAAGCGGTAGCCGTTCCGTCCCTCGCCCTTCATCCGGTACAGGGCGAGGTCGGCGAGCCGCATGATCTCGCGGGTGCCGTCGGTGGGCGCCACCGCGATGCCGATGCTGACCCCGATGCTGATGCGGATGCCGTCGATCGGGAAGGGCGCGGCCAAGGCGGCGACGATCCGGGCGGCGAGATCGGCGAGGACCGGCCGGGCGGGCTCCGCCGGGCCGCGGTGCAGGATCGCGAACTCGTCGCCCGCGAGGCGCGCCACCAGCGCACCGGGCCCGGCGACGGCCCGCAGGCGCGCCGCCACGGCCTCCAGCAGGGCGTCGCCCGTGGCGTGCCCGAACGCGTCGTTGACGCTCTTGAACTCGTCGAGGTCGAGGCAGAGCACCGCGAAGCCGCCGCCCGCGCGGATGCGCTCGGCCTCGGCCGTCAGCGCCTGCTGGAGCGAGGCGCGGTTGGGCAGTTCCGTCAGCGAATCGTGCATCGCCAGGTAGGACAGGCGGTCCTCCGAGCGCTTGCGCTCGGTCACGTCCGATCCGACGCCGCGATAGCCCGCGAAGGCGCCGCCCCGGTCGAAGATCGGCTTGCCGCTGAGGCTCCACCAGCGCGTCTCGCCCGCGATGTCGACGGGCAGGAGGCAGTTGCGGAAGGTCTGGCGTCCGACGATGTAGCCCCACAGGACCCGGCTCGGGTGGTCCGCCTCGTCGGCCGGCCGAAACAGCCGCTCCAGGGGCAGCCCCTGCAATTCGCGCTCGGACGAGTCGGCGACCTGCACCAGCCGGGCCGAGACGTGCTGCAGGCGCAGCCGGCGGTCGGTCTCCCACAGCCAGTCGCTCGCGCTCTCCTCGAAATCGTTGAGCAGGAGGTTGGTGAGTTCCTGCTGCCGTTCGAGGTCCGCCTGCGCCGTCACCCGCGCGGTCACGAGGCGGCTCAGGTGCAGGATCGTGAACAGGATGAAGCCGGCGTAGAACAGCAGCAGCACGCCGACGTTCACGTAGAAGAGGTCCCCCGTCATCGCGAGGGCGGTGAACGAGCCGACGATGATCGGACCCGAGTAGCTGATCGCGGCGGCGGGCATCACGGCCGCGCTCATGCCGGTGGCGATCAGGCCGGCGCAGGAGGCGGCGATGAGCAGACGCAGCGGCGCGTCCGCCGCGACGAAGAGCATGACGGGGATCGAGGCGAGCAATGCCCCGTAGGCGAAGGCGACGGCCAGGACCCCGCGCACGAAGGTCGCCGAGACGGCGTCCGGCTTGGGTCGGGTGCGCCAGCGCCAGCAGCGTTCGAGCGCCAGCCCGGCCAGCGGCATGATCAGGCTTTCGAGCGCCGCCACGTAGCCGCGGAACTCGGGCGTCCAGAACAGGACCGTGATGACCTGGACCACGCTGAGGCTGACCAGCACGGTGAAGGGCGCCAGCCGCAGCGCGACGTCGATCTGCTCGACCTCGACGCGGCGCCTCAGCCCGGCATCCAGGGGGCGCGCACCATGTCCCGTATCGATGAGGAACGACAGCAAGGTATCACGCGCGGCTGCATGGGTGCGGAGGCCGAACCGTGACACCCGACGCTTGCCAAGGCCTTAATCGGCTCGGTCAACTTACGCCCGCCGCAGTCCAGCCTGTGCACATCGGCAGAATGCCCGCACCGGATGGACGCGAGAACCGACCTAGCGGCAGCCCAAATCAAGGCTTCGTGCATCTCTTGGAACGATCTTTTGATCAACCGTGCCGCGAGTATTTTGCTCTTTGCCGTTCGAGGCGACGCACGGAAAAGATCAAAGCTTCAACCGGAAGCACTCGAAGAACGTTTAAAACGCAATTGAGGAGCAGAAATTAATCAATAGCCGTAGGTACAGGTATTCCGCGACATTACCGCGGACGCTGAGCCGGCGGCGATCGATACAGCGCGCCGGTCGGGCCTGAGCGATCCGGGGTACCGGCGGCCGGCGCCCCGGATCCTTCGCGTCACTGCATCAGCTTCAGGAGGGCGCGGCCCTTCTTGGAGGCGAGTTCCTTCGCCTCGATGGTCGTGTCGCCGTCCGGGTTCGCCGCCGCGAAGCGGGCCTCGACGATGGACAGGAACTCGGCCTGATCGAGGGTGCCGTCCTTGTCCGGATCGGCGGCCTTGAGTTCCTTGGCGCTGACCCGGCCCTTCAGCTCCTTGGCGTCCAGGGTGCCGTCCTTGTCCGGATCGAGGCTGGCGAAGAGCGCGGTCGCGGCCGCCTTCACCTCGGCGAGATCGAGGGTGCCGTCCTTGTCGGGATCGTAGGCCGAGATCGCGGCGGCCGGGCTCGCGGCCATCGCTTGGCCCACGGGCAGCACCCCGAGCATGGCGGCCAGCACGGCGGCGGTCCGGAAAGCAGTCATCCTTGGCTCCTATCGTCGGGTAGCTCGAACACTCGTCCGCAGAACGGCCTCCGCGGGGGCCGGTCGTCCGCCGGGCGGACTGCACCGGACGGCCGACTTCCCCTGCGGCCATGCCGTTCCGGCCACACAGGTGGTGGGCGGCATCTGCGGAACAAGCGTGGCCTGTGCCAAAGCGCCGGCTTTGTCACCGGAAAACCGACACCGATCCTGCGGCGAACCGGCGCATTGCCAGCACGGCCTCCTCGGTCTGCCGGCCCGAAAGGACCCGGATGCCTGACGGGGTGCCGCGACTTGCCGAATTATCCCGAGCGCGAGAGAGGCTGCGCGGGTCGCCTCCCCGAACGGAAACGGCGGGCCCGGAGGCCCGCCGTTCCTGTCCCGCGGGTGTCGTGTGCGCTCAGCGCGCGCCGGGGAGGCGCTGCGCCATCGCGAGGTGCTCCTGCATGGAGGGCATCACCTGCTGGACGTAGTTGCGCAGGGCCGGGTTCGGGCCGGACTGCAGGTAGGCCTGATGCGAGGCGATCGCCATCTGGTGCGACTGCACCTGCATGCGGGCGTAGGTGCGGTCGAAGCGCGGACCGGCCGGGGTGTCGGCGAGTTCGGCCAGCATGGCCTGCTGCTGCGGGCTCAGAGGGACCACATTCGTGGCCGCCGTGGTGGTCACGTCGCCGTCGGGATCGAAGGCGTTCGCGCCGACCTGCGCCCCGCGGGCCGCACCCGCGCCGAGGCCCTCGACCGCGCCGACCGGACCGCCCTGCAGGGTGCCGGAGACCACGCCCGCCGCCGCGCCCGTCGCCGCGCCGACCGCGCCGCCGGCGATCGCGAACGGCGCCTCGACCAGACCGCCGATCCCGCCGCCGCGGGCCACGTTCTCGCGCCCGCCGAGCAGCGCCACGTTGGCGGCGCGGTGATCGCGGATCATCTCGCGGGCGTATTCGCGCACCCGCGGGTTGCGGCTCTTCTCGAGGGCGAGCTGGCTGGAGCGCACCTCGAAGGCGTTCGACATCAGCGCCATCTCGCGGAAGTCGCCGGATTGCTGCGCCAGGGCGGGAACCGCCAGGGTCACGGCGAGAACAGAAGCGGCGAAAGCGGTCTTCATCGGGATCTCTCCGGGTGATGTTCTTCTTGAGTGGGCTTCTTGCGTCACGCGATGCAGGGAGCGGCGCGCCGGCTCTGCGCGGTCACCGCCGCCGAGATCGCTGTGCCCCGTCAACGATGCTTGGCCGACGAGGTTCCGACCCAACGTCATGCGTCCGCATCATGACCGGCTCCCCGGCGCGGACGTGTTTCCCTGGCCGCCGAGGGGGCGTCTCCGCTATGACCGGCGCGCCCGCACCGCCGGGCGGCCCGGGTTCACAACACCGTGACGCGCCCCTCGAAGCTGCCCCAGATCCAGATCCTGCGCGCGCTCGCGGCCCTGATGGTGGCGGTGAGCCACGCGCTCTTCGAGGCGTCCGGCCTCGCGGCGCGGACGCAGATGCCCTTCGCGCCGGCCGCGTGGCTGCCGTGGAACGCCGGGGTCGACATGTTCTTCGTCATCTCCGGCTTCATCATCGTGCATGCGGCGGGGCCGCTGCACGGGCGGGCGGGTGCGCGCCGATCCTTCATCGCCCACCGCATCGCCCGCGTGGTGCCGCTCTACTGGATCGTGACCACGGCCTATCTCGGGGCGGCGCTCGCCGCGCCCGGTCTCCTGGGCGGCGGCCACCTCGACCCGGCCCTGGCGGTCGCCTCCTACCTGTTCTGGCCGATGGCGCGCCCGGACGGGAGCGTGCTGCCGCTCTACTCGCTCGGCTGGACGCTGAACTACGAGATGGCGTTCTACGCGCTCTTCGCCCTCTGCCTGCCCCTGCGACGGCGGCTCGCGGTGGGCGCCGTCGCCGGAGGGCTCGTCCTCCTGGCCGCGCTGCACGCTCTGGCCGGCCGGCTGCCGGTGCCGCTCGCCTTCTGGAGCGATCCGATCGTGCTCGAATTCGCCTTCGGCGCGGCGCTGGGTCTCACCCGGGCGGAGGGCATCCGGCTGCAGGGAGCCGTCCGCCTCGTCCTGGCGGCCGGGGGCTTCGTGCTCCTCGCGCTCGCGGGCGAGCCGGCGGCGCTGCCGCGCTGGCTCGCCTGGGGCGTGCCGGCCGCGATGCTGGTCGCGGCGGCGGGGCTCGGACGGGGCGGCGAGCCGGATTCGGCACCCCTGCGGGCGGCCGTCCTGCTCGGCGACGCGTCCTACGCCCTCTACCTCGTCCACCCCTTCGCGGTGCGGGGCGTCCGGGTCCTCGCCGAGGCCACCGGCGCGGCGAGCCTCGGGCCGGTGGCGGTGGTGCTGGCGATGCTGGCCCTCGCCTGCGCGGCGGCGGTCGGGGTGCACCGCCTCGTGGAGCGCCCGCTGACGGCGCGGCTGCGGACCCTGCTGGAGAGGAGGCTCACCAGGATGGCCGCGGCAGCGCAACGGCCCGCGCGCTGAGAGGTTGACGCGGGTGGCGCGGCACGGGGCCGCGAAGGGCCGATGATGCGCAGCCTCCTGCTCCTCCTGCTCTGCCTCGTCGTGATCCCCGAGGCGCGGGCCGATGCGGCGCTGAGCGTGCGGTTCGTGGCGCCCGAGCGCTACACCGATGCCGGGAACCGCTACGGCTCGGGGCCGACCCTGCAGGCGACGCTCGGCGAGATCGAGCGCATCCTGCGCGATCTCGGCCGCCGGGGTCTGGCGGCGAACGAGGCGCTGCGCATCGAGGTGCTCGACATCGACCTCGCCGGCCAGATGCTGCCGAGTCCCGGCACGGGCCAGTTCGTGCGGGTCGTCAGCGACGTCACCCCGCCGCGCTTCCGCCTGCGCTACGGCCTCACGCAGGGCGGCCGCACCGTGCTGTCGGCCGAGGAGGCGGTGAGCGACCTCACCTTCCTGATGCGCGCCAGACCCGGCCAGGGCGCCTTCGTGTACGAGCGCGACCTGCTGCGGAGCTGGTTTGAGGCCCGCATCGTGCGGCGGCAGCCGCCTCCGGCCTGAGCGCCGCGATCCCGCCGGGTTCGGCAGCACCCCGTCAGCGGCCGACGAGGCAGTCCACCGCCTTGCGCCAGCCCGCGAGCCGGCGCTCGCGCACGCTCGCCTCCATGGCCGGGGAGAAGCGGCGCTCCAGGCGCCAGTGATCGGCGAAGTGCTCGGGCTCGGGATAGAGGCCGCAGCTCAGGCCGGCGAGGTAGGCCGCGCCGAGCGCCGTCGTCTCCTTCACCTCCGGCCGGTCGACCGGGGCGGCCAGCAGGTCGGCGAGGCGCTGCATGGTCCAGTCCGAGGCCACCATGCCGCCGTCGACCCGCAGCACCGTGGCGCTCCCCTCGCCGTCCGGCCAGTCGGACCGCATGGCGGCGAGCAGGTCCGCGGTCTGGTAGCAGACGCTCTCCAGGGCGGCGCGAGCGAGTTCGGCCGGGCCTGTGCCGCGGGTGAGGCCGAACAGGGCGCCGCGGGCGTCGGGCTCCCAGTAGGGCGCGCCGAGCCCCACGAAGGCGGGGACGAGGTAGACGTCCTGGCCCGGATCGGCGCGCTCGGCCAGCTCGCCGGTCTCGGCCGCGGAGCCCACCACCCGCAGCCCGTCGCGCAGCCACTGCACGGCAGCGCCCGCCACGAAGATCGAGCCTTCGAGCGCGTAGGTGCGCACGCCCTCGATCTGGTAGGCGATGGTGGTCAGGAGCTTGTTCTGCGAGGCGACCGGCTGCGGGCCGGTGTTGAGGAGGGCGAAGCACCCGGTCCCGTAGGTCGACTTGACCATGCCGGGCCGGAAGCACGCCTGCCCGACGGTGGCCGCCTGCTGGTCGCCGGCCACGCCCCGGATCGGGATCGCGGCGCCGAACAGGTCGGGGTCGGTGGTGCCGAAATCGCCCGAGGAGTCGCGCACCTCCGGCAGCATCGAGGCCGGCACGCCGAGGAGCCCGAGCAAGTCGTCGTCCCAGGCGCCGCGGTGGATGTCGTACAGCAGCGTGCGCGAGGCGTTCGTCGCGTCGGTGACGTGGAGCCGCCCGCCGGTGAGCCGCCAGAGCAGGTAGCTGTCCACGGTGCCGAAGGCGAGTTCCCCCGCCTCCGCCCGGGCGCGGGCCCCCGGCACGTTGTCGAGGATCCAGGCGATCTTGGTGCCGGAGAAGTAGGGATCGAGGATGAGGCCGGTCTTGGCCGTGACGGCGGGCTCGTGCCCCTCGGCCTTGAGGCGGGCGCAGAGGCCGGCGGAGCGGCGGTCCTGCCAGACGATTGCCCGGTGCACCGCCTCGCCGGTGCCCCGGTCCCAGACCAGGGTCGTCTCGCGCTGGTTGGTGATGCCGATGGCCGCCACGTCGCGCGCCTCGGCCCCGGCTCGGCGCAGGGCCTCCCGGCAGGTGTCGATCGTGGTGCGCCAGAGATCCTCCGGCTCGTGCTCGACCCAGCCCGAGGCCGGGAAGTGCTGCGGGAATTCCGCCTGCGCCAGCGCCGCGATGGAGGTGTCGGGCCGAAAAAGCAGGGCGCGCGAGGAGGTGGTGCCCTGGTCGATGGCGAGGATGAGGGAGGACATCGGACGGCTCTTTGCGCGGTTGCTGCGTGCCTCAGCAGACTTGCGCAGGGCAATTCTGCTGAGGTTTTCATGTTGCATCATTTTCGCTGCCGCGGTCCTTCGGTTCGCCGCCGAACCTGTGACCCCTTCGGCACCGGCCGACCAGGCCGGCGGAATGATGCTTAGAGGGGTGGCGGCTCCAACGTGGCGAGGCCGAGGGTGGCGGCCGCCCGGCCGAGCCGCGCGTCGAAGGTCGCGAAAGGTAGGCCGGTGACCTGCAGCAGCGCGAGGTGCAGGGCGTCGGGACCGCGCACGCCGAGGGCGGCGTCCTCGACGATGGTCCGGGCCAAGGCGAAGATCCGGCTGGCGATGGTCAGCGGGCGGGCGCGGGCCTTGCACCAGGCATCGAACTCGCCGTTGATCGTGCGTGCTCGGGCATCGTCGAGCACGCGTTCTCTGACCAAGCGTGAGATCGTTGCAGAGAATTCCAAGACGACGAGTTCCGATACGACCGGGTCGATCCCCGGCGATTCGATCCAGGCTTCGATCCGGGCACTCTGCGCCTCGCTCACGAAAACCGGCACCAGAATGTTGGTGTCGCAGTAGACGCGGATCACAATCCCTCGTCTCGCATCTGCCGGATCAGGGTCGTCGAGTCGAACGGCTTGAGAGGGACCACCCGGTTGGCGCGCAGGCGCTCCATCTCCTCCTTCGTCACCGGCCGCGGTTCTGCCGGAACGAGCTGGATCAGGTCCTCGTCGGGGCGGGTGATGATCACCTCCTCGCCCGCGCTCGCCTTGGCGAGCAGCTCGGGCAGACGATCAAGGACGTCTTCCATCCTGTAATAGGCCATGACAACCTCCGTGGCAGCGTTGGCCGCCAGGATAGCGGAATCCGACCGTCAGCCAAAAGGAGAGCCGGGGCTGCACACCCCGGCTCCCGCAGGGTCATCCGCGCTTGGGCGGCGAGGCGGGCCAGCTCTTGATGAGCGTGTCGTAGTCGATCGTCTCACCCTTCGGCTTCTCGTTGGCGAGCTTGCGCTGCGGCGCCAGCGTGCCGTCCTTCTTGGCCTGCTCGAACCAGTGCTCGGCCGAAGACTTGGGGTTGAGCTTCGGGCCGCACTCGCCCTGGACCTTGGAGCGCTCGAGGCGCGCCATCACGTCGTCCTGGGCCGCCGCCAGCGCGTCCATCGCCGCCTGGGGAGTCTTGGCGCCCGAGGAGGCGTCGCCGATGTTCTGCCACCAGAGCTGGGCGAGCTTGGGGTAGTCCGGCACGTTCACGCCGGTCGGGGTCCACTGCACGCGGGCGGGCGAGCGGTAGAACTCGACCAGGCCGCCGAGCTTCGGCGCCCGTTCGGTGAAGGACTTGTCCCAGATGTCGCTCTCGCGCACGAAGGTGAGCCCGACATGGCTCTTCTTCAGGCTGACGGATTTCGAGTTGATGAACTGGAGGTAGAGCCACGCCGCCTTGCGCCGCTCCAGCGGGGTCGACTTGAGCAGCGTGACCGAGCCGGCATCCTGGTAGCCGAGCTTCATGCCCTCCTTCCAGTACGGACCCTTGGGCGAGGGCGCCATGCGCCATTTCGGGGTGCCGTCCGGGTTCACCACCGGCAGACCGGGCTTGACCATGTCGGCCGTGAAGGCGGTGTACCAGAAGATCTGCTGGGCGACGTTGCCCTGCGAGGGCACCGGCCCCGATTCCGAAAAAGTCATGCCGGCGGCCTGGGGCGGCGCGTACTTCTTCAGCCACTCGGCGTACTTGGTGACGGCGTAGACCGAGGCCGGGCCGTTGGTGTCGCCGCCGCGCTCCACCGAGGAGCCGACCGGGCGGCAGCCCTCCATGCGGATGCCCCACTCGTCCACCGGCTTGCCGTTCGGGATGCCCTTGTCGCCGTTGCCGGCCATCGACAGCCACGCATCGGTGAAGCGCCAGCCCAAGGACGGATCCTTCTTGCCATAGTCCATATGGCCGTAGACCTTGACGCCGTCGACCTCCTTCACGTCGTTGGTGAAGAAATCGGCGATGTCCTCGTAGGCCGACCAGTTGACCGGCACGCCGAGCTCGTAGCCGTACTTGGCCTTGAACTTTTCCTTCAGGTCCGGCCGGGTGAACCAGTCGTAGCGGAACCAGTACAGGTTGGCGAACTGCTGGTCGGGCAGCTGGTAGAGCTTGCCGTCCGGGCCGGTGCCGAAGGAGCGGCCGATGAAGTCGTCGAGGTCGAGGGTCGGCGAGGTGACGTCCTTGCCCTCGCCCGTCATGAAGTCGGACAAAGCCACTGTCTGGCCGTAGCGGAAATGGGTGCCGACGAGGTCGGAATCGTTGATCCAGCCGTCGTAGATGTTCTTGCCCGACTGCATCTGCGTCTGGATCTTTTCCACCACGTCGCCCTCTTGGATGAGGTCGTGGCGCAGCTTGATGCCGGTGATCTCGCTGAAGGCCTTGGCGAGGGTGCGGGCCTCGTATTCGTGCGTGGTGATGGTCTCGGAGACGACGTTGATCTCCATGCCGGCGAAGGGCTTCGCGGCATCGATGAACCACTGCATCTCCTTCAGCTGCTCCTCCTTGGAGAGGGTGGAGGGCTGGAACTCCGTCTCGACGTAGCGCCTCGCCTCGTCCATGCCGGCGAGCGCCGGGGCGGCGAGGCCGAGCGTCAGCGCGCTGGCGGCGGTGAGCAACAGGGCGCGGGTGTGGCGTGGCATGGCGTGGTGTCCTCCCGTGGTGTCGTCCGTTGGACGGTTGACGATCTGAACGCGCGGCCGCTCAGGCGAAGCGGAACAGGAAGGCCCCGTAGAGGAGCGAGAGGCCGAGCGCCCATTCGAGGCTCGGCCCGACGAAGCCGAGCCAAGCGAGGTTGATGAAGGCGGCCCCGAGCAGGGTCAGGAAGAGCCGGTCGCCGCGGGTGGTGGGGATGCGCAGGATGCCGACCCGCGGCGTCTCCGGGCGCCGCAGCGCCAGCCCCGTGAGCAGGGCGAGGAGGCCGGCGATCACCGCGAAGAACACGGCGGTCTGCCAGGTCCAGGCCATCCAGGCGAAGTCGATCCCGGAGACGTCCATGGCGCCTCTCCTCACACCCGGCCGAGGGCGAAGCCCTTGGCGATGTAGTTGCGCACGAACCAGATCACGAGCGCCCCCGGCACGATGGTGAGCACGCCGGCCGCCGCGAGCAGCCCCCAGTCCATGCCGGCGGCCGAGACCGTGCGGGTCATGGTGGCGGCGATGGGCTTGGCGTCGACCGAGGTCAGCGTGCGGGCGAGCAGCAGCTCGACCCAGGAGAACATGAAGCAGAAGAAGGCGGCCACCCCGATGCCGGAGGCGATCAGCGGCATGAAGATCCGCACGAAGAAGCGCGGGAAGGAATACCCGTCGATGGCCGCCGTCTCGTCGATCTCGCGCGGCACGCCCGACATGAAGCCTTCCAGAATCCACACCGCCAGCGGCACGTTGAACAGGCAATGCGCGAGCGCCACCGCCCAGGGCGTGTCGAACAGCCCGACCGCCGAGTAGAGGTTGAAGAACGGCAGCGCGAACACCGCCGGCGGCGCCATGCGGTTCGACAGGAGCCAGAAGAAGAGGTGCTTGTCGCCGAGGAAGTGGTAGCGCGAGAAGGCGTAGGCCGCCGGCAGCGCGAGCCCGATCGACAGCACCGTGTTGATCGCCACGTAGGACAGCGAGTTGAGGTAACCGCCGTACCAGCTCGGATCGGTGAAGATCCGGATGTAGTTGTCGAAGGTCAGCTCGCGCGGCCAGAGCGTGAGCGCGCCGGTGATCTCCTGGTTGGTCTTCAGACTCATGTTGACGAGCCAGTAGATCGGCAGGAGCAGGAAGGCGAGGTAGAGCGCCATCACGAGGTTGCGCCCGCGCATCAGGCGGCCCTCCGGTCGAGGTCGATGCTGGTGGCGGGCGGGATCGCCGTGCCCGTCCCGTCGGCCGGGTCGGCCTGCACCTCAGCGCCGCCCGCACCGACGTTGGTCATCACGGTGTAGAACACCCAGCACACGGCCAGGATGATCAGGTTGTAGACCAGCGACATCGCGGCGGCGCGGCCGAGGTCGAACTGCCCGAGCGCCAGCTTCACGAGGTCGATCGACAGGAAGGTGGTGGCGTTGCCGGGGCCGCCGCCGGTGAGCACGAAGGGCTCGGTGTAGATCATGAACGAGTCCATGAAGCGCAGCAGCACGGCGATCAGCAGCACCCGGCGCATCTTGGGCAGCTGGATGGTGCGGAAGACCGCGAAGGCCGAGGCGCCGTCGATGCGGGCGGCCTGGTAATAGGCGTCCGGGATCGACTTGAGGCCCGCGTAGCACAGGAGCGCCACGAGGCTGGTCCAGTGCCAGACGTCCATCACGAGGATCGTCGTCCAGGCGGCGAGCGGGCTACCGACGTAGTTGTAGTCGATGCCGAGCCGGTTGATCGCGTAGCCCAGGAGCCCGATGTCGCCGCGGGCGAAGACCTGCCAGATGGTGCCGACGACGTTCCACGGGATCAGGAGCGGCAGGGCCATGATCACGAGGCAGAAGGCCACCGCCTTTCCCTCCCGCGGCATGGCGAGCGCCACCGCGATGCCGAGCGGCACCTCGATCAGCAGCACAAGGGCGGAGAAGAGCAGGTTGCGCCACAGGGCGTCGAAGAACCGCTCGCCGAACTGGCTCGACGGATCGAGCAGCTCTTGGAACCAGCCGAGGCCGTTCCAGAAGAACTGGTTGTTTCCGAACGTGTCCTGCACCGAGTAGTTCACCACCGTCATCAGCGGCAGCACCGCCGAGAAGGCGACGACGAGGAAGACCGGCAGGACGAGGAGCCACGCCCGGTGGTTGACGGTCTTGGTCATGGCCGGGGAGTCCTGCAGATCACGTCACCGCCTCCCCGGGCACCAACGCGCCGTCGGCGTAGATGTGGATGCGGCGCGGATCGAGGGTGAGGGCTGCCTCGGTGCCGTCGACCACGTCGCCTTCCCGCAGGGTCGCGACGAGGGGCCGGCCGGCGAGATCCACCCGGGCGAGGCGGCTGCGGCCGATGTCGTCGATGCGGCGCACCTGCACCGGCAGGCCGAGGCCGCGCGGCGCCAGATGGGCGAATTCCGGCCGCACGCCGAGCTCGATCCGGGCCGCCTCGGGCAGGCGCGGATAGGCGCGGGCGAGTTCGATGGCGTGGCCCGCGACCGTGGCCGTGCGGCCCTCGACGCGCGCCGGCAGCAGGTTCATGCCGGGCGAGCCGATGAAGTGGCCCACGAAGGTGTGGGCCGGGCGGTCGAACAGCTCGTCCGGGGTGCCGGTCTGCACCACCGCCCCGTCATGCATCACCACCACGGTGTCGGCGAAGGTCAGCGCCTCCGTCTGGTCGTGGGTGACGTAGATCATCGTCAAGTCGAGCTTGCGGTGCAGGTCCTTGAGGGTCGAACGCAGCTGCCATTTCAGGTGCGGATCGATGACGGTGAGCGGCTCGTCGAACAGGATCGCGGCCACGTCCGGGCGCACGAGGCCGCGGCCGAGCGAGATTTTCTGCTTCATGTCGGCCGTCAGGTTGTTGGCCTTGCGGTCGAGCACGCCCGTGAGGTCGAGGAGGCGCGCGATCTCCTCCACGCGCGCCCGGATGGTGGCGGGCGCCACCCTGCGGTTGCGCAGCGGGAAGGCGAGGTTCTCGCGCACGCTCATGGTGTCGTAGACCACCGGGAACTGGAAGACCTGCGCGATGTTGCGCGCCTCGGTCGGCAGGGCCGTCACGTCGCGGTCGTCGAACAGGATGCGCCCGCGGGTCGGCACCACGAGGCCCGAGATGATGTTGAGCAGCGTGGTCTTGCCGCAGCCCGAGGGGCCGAGCAGCGCGTAGGCCCCGCCCTGGCGCCAGACGTGATCGATCTCCTTGAGGGCGTAGTCCTGCGGCCCGGCCGGGTTCGGCCGGTAGGCGTGGGCGAGGTGGTCGAGGGTGATGCGGGCCATGATCGCCTCACGCCGCCGCTTGCGCGGGGGCCGCCGCGGCGCGCCGCCCGGCCTCATCGAAGACGAGGAGATGGCGCGGATCGAGGTGGAGAACCGTCTGCGTGCCGGGCTCCAGCCGCCGCACTCCGGGCACCTGCGCGACGAAGCGATGCTCGCCCGCCGCGACGTGGACGAAGCTCTCCGAGCCGGTGATCTCGGACACCTCCACGGTGGCCGGAACCGCGATCGCCTCCGCGGGCAGCGGATCGAGCGCGAGGTGGTGGGCGCGAAAGCCCAGCGTGAAGGTGCCGTCCGGCACGGTCGCGAGGCTGCCCGCCGCCCGCACCTGCCCGCCGGTGGAGAGCGAGACCCGGCCCGCCGCCTTCACGCCACGCAGGGTGTTGAGCGGCGGATCGGAAAACACCCGCGCGGTGGTGAGGTCGTCCGGGCGGCGGTAGACCTCGGCGGTGGGGCCGAACTGCGTCAGGCGGCCCTGGTACAGGCTCGCGGTCCGGCCGCCGAGCAGCAGCGCCTCGGCGGGCTCGGTGGTGGCGTAGACGAAGATCGCGCCGGTCTGCGCGAAGATGCGCGGCAGCTCCTCGCGCAGCTCCTCGCGCAACTTGTAGTCGAGGTTGGCCAGCGGCTCGTCCATCAGCACGAGGTCGGCGCGCTTGACGAGCGCCCTGGCGATGGCGGTGCGCTGCTGCTGGCCGCCCGAGAGTTCGAGCGGGCGGCGCTGCAGATAGGGGTCGAGCTTGAGCAGGCGCGCCGCCTCGCGCACCCGCGATTCGATCTCGGGCCGGGGCAGCCGCGCGACCCGCAGCGGCGAGGCGATGTTTTCGTAGACGGTGAGCGAGGGGTAGTTGATGAACTGCTGGTAGACCATCGCCACGTTGCGGCGCTGCACCGGCCGGCCGGTCACGTCCTGCCCGTCCACGAGCACGCGGCCCTCCGTGGGGGCGTCGAGCCCGGCCATCAGGCGCATCAGGGAGGTCTTGCCCGCGAGCGTCTGCCCCAGCAGGACGTTGAGCGAGCCCTTGTCCAGGGCGAGCGACACGTCGCGGATGTGGGTCTCGGCGCCCACCCGCTTCGTCACCCCTTCGAGCACCACGCTCATCGCGCCCTCCCGTCAGGCGGCCGAGGAGGCGGCCGCGCCCCCGCGCATGAACGCGTCGAGGGCGGCGGCCTCCGCCGGGTCGAGCCGCAGGCCGAGCTTGGTGCGCCGCCACAGCACGTCGTCGGCGCGTATCGCCCATTCCCGCCGCATCAGATAGCGCACCTCGCGCTCCGTGAGATCCGCCCCGAACACCCGGCCGAGATCGGCGGCGGTGCGGGCGCCCTGCAATATCTCCCGCGTGTCGGTGCCGTAGGCGCGCACGAGGCGCGCCGCGTGGGCGGGCGCGAGGTAGGGGTGCTCGCGCCGGACCTGCGCCACGAGGTCGTCGGCGCCCGTCACCGGGAAATCACCCCCGGGCAAAACTGCGCCCCGGGTCCAGGCCGGCCGGCGCGCCGCCGGCAGGTGGTCGCGCAGGCGCTCCAGCGCGGCCTCGGCGAGGCGCCGGTAGGTGGTGATCTTGCCGCCGAACACCGACAGCAGCGCCGGCCGCCCGTCGCCGCCATCGAGGGTCAGCACGTAGTCGCGCGTCGCCTCCTGGGCCTTGGTCGCTCCGTCGTCGTAGAGCGGGCGCACGCCCGAATAGGTCCAGACGACGTCCTCGCGCCGGATCGCATCGCGAAAATACTCGCTGGCGGCGGCGCACAGATAGGCGATCTCCTCCTCGCTCGCGCTCACGGCGGCGGGGTCGCCGCGATAGTCGCGGTCGGTGGTGCCGATCAGCGTGAAATCGCGCTCGTAGGGGATCGCGAAGACGATCCGGCCATCCGCGTTCTGGAAGATGTAGGCCCGGTCGTGCGCGAAGAGGCGGCGCACGACGATGTGGCTGCCCTGCACGAGCCGCACGCCCGCCGCCGTGTTGGCCCGCACCACGCCGGTGAGCACGTCCGCCACCCACGGGCCGGCCGCGTTGACGAGGACGCGCGCCTGCACCGTCTCGCGCCGCCCGCCCGCCTCCTCGACGGTGACCTCCCAGCGATCGGCCAGACGCGCGGCCCCGACGACCCGCGTGCGCGGCCGGATCACCGCCCCGCGCGCCGCCGCGTCGCGGGCGTTGAGGACGACAAGGCGGGAATCCTCCACCCAGCAATCCGAGTACTCGAACGCCCGGCCGAACCCGGGCTTGAGCGGGGCGCCGGCCGGGTCGCGCGCGAGATCGAGGGTGCGGGTGCCGGGCAGGCGCCTCCGCCCGCCGAGGTTGTCGTAGAGGAGGAGGCCGAGGCGCAGGAGCCAGGCGGGGCGCAGGCCCGCATGGTGCGGCAGCACGAAGCGCAGGGGCCAGACGATGTGGGGCGCCATGCCCCACAGCACCTCGCGCTCCATCAGCGATTCCCGCACGAGGCGGAACTCGTGGTGCTCCAGGTAGCGCAGGCCGCCGTGGATCAGCTTCGTCGAGGCCGAGGAGGTGCCGCTGCCGAGGTCGTTCTGCTCGAACAGCACGACGGACGCGCCGCGCCCGGCCGCATCGCGCGCGATGCCGCAGCCGTTGATGCCGCCGCCGATGACGGCGAGGTCGAACAGGCCGGGCTGCTCGCGCCGCAGGCTCAAGGCCGCCTCCCTCTGCGCCGTTTCGCTTCTGATCGAAAACGAAGCTATTCGAGCGCGAAAGCGAACGCAAGCAGGCAAAAGTGAAAGGCTGAAGCTTTCGGTTGGGGACCTGCCGCTGGGTTCGGCGGCGTTGAGAAGGAGTGCGCGGGATCCCCTCTCCCGTGCGGGAGAGGGGTAGGGGTGAGGGTCCCGGGAGGGAGCCGCAGTGAGACAGGGAGCGTCGTGAGGGGAGCGGAACGGGTCAGGATCACGCTTGCACGGCAGTGCTGGTAGCGGCAGCGTCGAGACGTCTTGCGGCACCCTCCCGGGACCCTCACGCGGGATCTTCGATCCCCTGCCCCTCTCCCGCACGGGAGGGGTTCCCCGCGCCAGTCATCTGGGCCTTGGGCGAGTCGGACAGGCGGCACGCCGCACGCCCGCTCGGCGGTGCTAGGCCGGCTTGTCCTGCGACCGCTGCGGCCGCTTCGCCCGGGTCGCCACCAGCGCGCCCGCCACGATGAGTGCGCAGGCGAGGGCCAGGGCGGGCGTGGCCGGTGCGTAGCCGGCCGCGACGAGGATCAGGGTCGAGAGCACCGGGGCCGCGTAGGAGCCGACGCCCAAGAGCCGGATGTCGCCGCGCTTCACGCCGATGTCCCACAGGTAGAAGGCCGCGCCCACCGGGCCGAGGCCGAGGGCCAGCACCGCCCCCCACTGGCCGGGCCCGGTGGGCCAGACCGTGGTCTCGAAGGCGAGGTGGCAGACGAGGCTCAGCGCCGCGGTGGCGAGGCAGAAGCCGGCCACCGCATCGGTCGGCACCGCGCCCACGCGCCGCGACAGCACCGAGTAGCCCGACCACAGGAAGGCGCAGGCGAGCGCCGCGAGGTAGCCCGGCAGCGCGGCGGCCTCGAAGGTGAGCGTGCCGCGGCCGAGGAACAGCGTGACCACGCCCGCGAGCCCGAGCAGTGCTCCTACGAGATGCGCGGGCCGCAATCCCCCCTCCCCCGGCAGCAGGGCCGAGAACAGGACGATCAGGAGCGGCCAGAGATAGCTGATCAGGCCGGCCTCGGCGGGCGGCGCAAGGCGCAGGGCCGCGAAGTAGAGGGCGTGGTAGCCGAACAGGCCGGCGAGGCCGAGCGCCCAGACGGCGGGGGACTGGCGCAGGGCGGAGAGCCCCGCGGGCCGCACCACCCAGGTGGCGCAGCCGATCAGGCCGCCGACCAGGAAGGTCATGGCGGCGAGCTGGAACGGCGGGACGGCCCCGGAGGCGGCGGTGAACAGCGCGAGCAGCGACCACAGCAGGATCGCGCCGGATCCGATCAGGGTGGCGGTGCGGACGGACATGCGGGTGCGCCTACCACGCGGCAGGCGCGGCCTCACGCGGAATCGCGCTATGGACCGGAGATCCGATCGCAGGAGGCCGCCCCTGATCTCCCTCGCCCCGGGCCTCGTCCACTATCCGGGCTACCTCGACGCCGCCGCGCAGGCCGCGCTCGCGGCCGACCTCGCCGCGGTGCTGCGCGCCGCCCCGCCCTTCACGCCCACCATGCCGCGGACGGCTAAGCCCTTCTCGGTGCGGATGAGCAATTGCGGGCCGCTCGGCTGGGTCTCGGACCGGGACGGCTACCGCTACCAGCCGCACCACCCCGAGACCGGTCGCCCCTGGCCGCCGATGCCGGGTGCGATCCGCGACGCCTGGGCGGCGCTCGCCGCCTGCCCGCAGCCGCCGGAAGCCTGCCTGATCAACCTCTACGCGCCCGGCACCCGGATGGGTCTGCACCAGGACCGCGACGAGGCGGATTTCTCGGCCCCTGTCCTGTCGCTGTCGCTCGGGGCGACGGCGATCTTCCGCTTCGGTGGCTTGCGACGCGGCGACCCGACCCGCTCCGTGCATCTGCGCAGCGGCGACGCGCTGGTGATCGGCGGGGCCTCGCGGCTGATCTTCCACGGGGTCGACCGCCTCCTGCCGCCGGCCGCGCCGGACCTCCTCGGCGCGGCTCCGGTGGGGCTGGCGCTCCCGGAGGCGGTGCCGTCCGGCGGTCGCCTGAATGTGACCCTGCGGCGCGTCTCGGGCCCGCCCCGCGCTTGACACGGGCGGGCCGGGGGCCGACCCATCGCCCAGGGCGGTTGCCCAAGAATCCGGCCGGCCGAGAGGGGCCGGCCCGCAGGAGTACGATCGACATGGCCTTGCGCGTCCTCGCCGCCCTGCTCGCGAGCCTGGTGCTGTCGCTGCACGCGCACGCGGCCGAGCCGGTCTATCCGCCGGGCTCCCGCTTCGGCTTCGAGCCGGCCGCCGACATGCAGGTCTCCCGCCGCTTCACCGGCTTCGAGCGGCCGGGGGGCGGGGCGACGGTCTCGGTGGTGGAGCTGCCGCCGCAGGATTACGGCACGCTCACCGCGAGCTTCACCGCCGAGAGCCTGAAGTCGCAGGGGCTGACGGTGAAGAACCGCGAGGAGATCACGCTCCCGGACGACCGCAAGGGGATCCTGTTCACGGGCGAGCAGCCGATCGAGCAGCCCGGCGCCCCGACCATCGCCAAGTGGGTGCTCCTCGTCGCCGACCCGAGCGTGACCGGTCTCGTCATCGGCCAGAGCCTGCCGGGGGTCGAGACCGAGCAGACCATGCGCGGCATGCTGACGAGCGTGCGGGTGCGCGCGGCGCTCACCGTCGACCAGCAGGTCGCCGCCCTCCCCTTCCGGGTCACCGAGACGGCGGGATTCCGGCCGGTGCGGGTGCTGGCGGGCAACTCGGTGCTCTACACCGACGGCCCGAAGGACCAGATGATGAGCCTCGAACAGCCGATCCTGGTGCTGGCCGAGGCGGTGCAGCCGCCGCTGCCGGCCGACCAGCGCGACGCCTTCGCCAAGGCGGCCCTCTACTCGAACCAGACCATGAAGGACTTCGCGATCGAGCGCGCCCAGACCTTCCGGCAGGCGGGCGCCGACTGGCACGAACTGGTGGCGCGCGCCACCGACGTGCCCTCCGGCATGCCGGTGGTGGTCTCCCAGACCATCCGCTTCAAGCCGGACGGCTACTTCCGGGCGGTCGGGGTGGTGAAGTCCCAGGATCGGGAGGCCATGCTCCCGCGCTTCCGCAAGCTGGTGGACAGCGTGGAGTTTCCCTGAGGAAGTCTGTTCTCAGGCGCCGGCGACGCGGCCGCCCTCGATGCGGCGCAGCCATGCCGGATCGAGGTCGAGGACCGCGGAGATGCGGTCCAGCACCTCTGCGGTCGGTACGGCCGCACCCCGCTCGATGTCGCGGTACTCGTCCAGGGTAAGGCCGGCCGCGCGCGCGATGTCATCCTGTGCCCTGGCACGGTGATCGCGCAGCCCGCGCAGGACACTGCCGTTCCCTCGCGCGGCGGCCTCGGCGAACCAGCCCGGCAGGACGAGATCGACGCCTTCGTCGATGGCGCGCTGCCGCTCCGCCGCGATGAGAACCGTCATCTCGTCCTCCGCACCCTCGTCGCCGGCACGCGCGAGAAGGGCGAGATCGTCCCGGTAGCCGAGCACCACCAGTTCCTCTCCGAGGTCAGTCGTGATGCGCTGCGGTTTCATGACGTGCCTCACCGATCAATGTCGCAGCGATGACCCGCCGCCAGGATCAGCAATCCCCGCCTTTCCCGGACGACTGAAGCGTCAGCGGAAGGAGATCCCGGAAAGGGATGTCTACTAAGCGAGCCGCCCGGCGCTCAGTTCGCCTGCGCCTTCTTCGGGACCGGCTTGGCGGCTTGGCCCGCGGGCTGCGGGCAGCCGGCCTGCTTGCCGCCCGGCTTGTCGTCCTTGGAGCCGGGCACGAACATCGCCGAGACGCGCCCGCCCGCGGTCGGGTCCATGTTCGCCCGGCCGGTGTTCATGTCGTAGACGAGGCGGCTGCCGCGGGTCACGTTCTGGCACTGGCTCAGCACCACGTTGCCGGTGACGACCACGCGGTTGGCCACCTTGTCGAAGACGGCGTTGTCGCCCGTCGCGACCTGGTCCTTGGACACCACCGTGACCGGCCCGGCGCAGACCACCTGGCGGATCGCCCCCGTGTCGGAGGGATCGGCGGGCTTGGTCTCGGAGGACTTGGTCTCGGCGGGTTTGGCCTCCCCCGCCTTCGCGTCCTTGTCGCGGTTGCGCTGGTAGTGGACGGTCATGCTGGAGCAGCGGATGGTGCTCTCGCCCTGCACCGCCACCACGTTGCCGGCGAAGATCGCCTTGTTCTCGCGGTCGAAGACGTCGAGGCGGTCGGCGTCGATCTTGATCGGATCCTTGGCCGAGCCGAAGGCGCCGAAGCCGGAGCCGCGCTCCTTCTTGGGCGGCGCGGTCTCGGCGCGGACGGGCGCGGAGGCCGGCAGGATCGCGAGAATCGGGGCGAGCGCGAGGATGAGGGCGATGCGGGGGGTCACGGCTTGTCCTCCCTGACCTCCGCCGAGGAGGTGCGCAGGGGTGTTGCGGTGTCGCCGCCGAACACGGCCTTGACGTTGCCGACGAACGAGATGGTCTTGCCGTTGTCGGAGACGTCGAGCCCGTCGGCCCGGATCGTCCCGTCCGGCAGCGTCACGGCCACCGCCTCGCGCGAGGTCAGGGTGCCGGCCTTGAAGTTGACCTGGGCGGAGGAGAGGCGCGCCTCCTGGCCCTTGTCGGTCCAGAGGCGGATGTGCCGGTCGAGGTCGAGCGATTCCTTCTGGGTGTCGAACACGCCGCTGTCCGCCTCCAGATGGGCGAGGCCGCCGGCCTCGTCGGTGTGGAGACGGCCCTTCATGCTCTGCAGCTCGATCACGAAGGGGCGGCGCACGTCTTGGAGCGCGGCCTTCGCGGTCACCTCGTAGGGGCGGTTGTCCTTGCCGCGATAGCCTGCCAGGCGCGGGCTCTCCATCGTCACCTTGGAGCCCGAGACGCCGATCGACCCCAGGCTCACCGAGACGCCGAGATCCGCGAAGGGGTTGAAGTAGGTGCCGACCACGATGGCGAGGCCCGCCGCGGCCGAGCCGACGGGAATCATCACGCGCAGGGCCCGCACCAGGGCGCTGTGGCGCCGCGCCCGGCCGTGCGCGCGCAGGCGCCGAGGGTCCAGCGCCGGATGGCCATGGGTCTCGACCGTGTTCAGGACTGAGGTGGCCACCTGCACGCGCGCTCCGGCTCGGATCTCGCCGCGGGAGTGGCCGACCCGGCCCCGCGCATGCACCGCGCCGGTGTCGAAGTTGTGGCCGTCCGCGCGAAACCTTAAGCGTGTGCCAGGATGTCCACCTCGTCCCAGCCGAGGAGGTCGAGGCGCGCGCGGGTCGGCAGGAAGGCGAAGCAGGCCTGCGCCAACTCGGTGCGCTCCTCGCGGGCGAGCATCGCGTCGAGGCGCTCGCGCAGGGCGTGGAGGTGCAGGACGTCCGAGGCGGCATAGTCGATCTGCGCCTGGGTGAGCGTGTCGGCGCCCCAGTCGGAGGATTGCTGCTGCTTCGACAGCTCGACGCCCAAAATTTCGCGCACGAGGTCCTTCAGGCCGTGGCGGTCCGTGTAGGTGCGCACGAGCCGCGAGGCGACCTTGGTGCAGTAGATCGGCCCCGGCATCACGCCGAGGCGGTGAAAGAGCACCGCGAGGTCGAAGCGGGCGTAGTGGAAGATCTTGGTGACGGCCGGATCGGCCAGCACCCGCTTGAGCACCACGGGCTCGGGGCCGACCTTGGGGATCTGCACTACGTCGGCCTCGCCGTCGCCGCGGGAGATCTGCACCACGCAGAGGCGGTCGCGGTGGGGTTCGAGGCCGAGGGTCTCGGTGTCCACCGCGATGGCCGGTCCCGCAACGTAGTCGTCGGGCAGGTCGCCGCGGTGCAGGCGGTGGGGCATGGGTCTCGGATCCGGCTGACGGGGCGGTCCGCCGCCCCCGTCCTCGGCGCCTAGCACCCCGCCCGGGGACCGGCAAGGCGGAGACCCGCGTCCCTCAGTGGGCGGCGATGCGGCGGGCCGGCACGATGTCGTTGGCCATCACCTCGCCGAAGGGGCCGTCGTTGCGCGCCGCGCCCCGGGCGGTGCCGGTGGTCGCCCGCAGCGGCAGCTTCGGGAAGACGAGGTCGGCGAAGCGGTAGGCCTCCTCCAGGTGCGGATAGCCCGAGAGGATGAAGCGGTCGATGCCGAGATCGATGTACTCCTTCATCCGGTCGGCCACCTGATCGGCCGAGCCGACGAGCGCGGTGCCCGCGCCCCCGCGCACGAGGCCGACCCCGGCCCACAGGTTCGGCGAGACGACGAGGCGGCTGCGGTCGCCCCCGTGCAGCGCCATCATCCGGCTCTGGCCGACCGAATCCTGCCGCCGCAGGGTCTCCTGCGCCCGCGCGATGGTGGCCGCGTCGAGGCGCGAGATCAGCGCCTCCGCCGCCGCCCAGGCGGCGCCTTCCGTCTCGCGCACGATCACGTGCAGGCGGATGCCGAACGAGAAGGTCTTGCCTTTCCGCTCGGCCGCGCGCCGGGCGCGGGCGATCTTGTCGGCGACCTGGGCCGGCGGCTCGCCCCAGGTGAGATAGACGTCGCAATGCTCGGCCGCGACCGCGATCCCGGGCTCCGACGAGCCGCCGAAATAGAGCGGCGGGTAGGGCTCCTGCACCGGCCGGAAGATCAGGCGCCCGTCCTCGTTGCGCAGGTGCCGGCCCTCGAAGCTGACGTTGTCCCCGGCCATCAGGCCGCGCCAGACGCGCAGGAACTCGTCCGTCACCGCGTAGCGCGCGTCGTGGTCGAGGAAGACGCCGTCGCCGCGCAGTTCCACGGGATCGCCGCCCGTCACCACGTTGATGAGGAGGCGCCCGTCCGAGATCCGGTCGAGGGTCGCGGCCATGCGGGCGGCGGCGCTCGGCTGCATCAGGCCGGGGCGCACCGCGACGAGGAAGCGCAGGCGCCGGGTGAGCGGCGCGAGCGCCGAGGCCACCACCCAGGAATCCTCGCAGGAGCGGCCGGTGGGCAGGAGCACGCCGTAATAGCCGAGATCGTCCGCCGCCTGCGCGATCTGGCGCAGGTAGGCGAGCGAGACCTCGCGGGCGCTCTCCGGGCTGCCGAGGTAGCGGCCGTCGCCGTGGGTCGGCAGGAACCAGAGGATGTCGGTCTGTGCGGTCATCGATCGGTCTCCGGGGATGCGCCGAGCAGATGGTCGAGGATGCGGCCCTCCAGGGCGGCGAGGTCGGGATCGCCCCGCCGCCGGGGACGGGGCACCTCGACGCGCAGGTCGAGGGCGATGCCGCCCTCCTCGATGAGCAGGATGCGGTCGGCGAGCGCCACCGCCTCGGCGACGTCGTGGGTGACGAGGAGCGCCGTGAAGCCCTGCGCGCGCCAGATCCGCTCGATCAGGTCCTGCATGCCGATGCGGGTGAGGGCGTCGAGGGCGCCGAGCGGCTCGTCGAGGGCGAGCAACCCCGGGCCGCTCACCAGCGCGCGGGCGAGCGCCACGCGCTGGCGCTGGCCGCCCGAGAGCGTGGCGGGCCATTGGTCCGCCTTGTCGGCGAGCCCGACCTCCGCGAGCGCGGCCCGCGCCCGCTCGTGCCGCTGGCGGACCGTGCCCTCCTCGCCGAGCCCCACCGCGACGTTGTCGATCACCCGTGCCCAGGGCAGCAGGCGCGGTTCCTGGAACATGATGCGGCGCGTGGGGCTGCCCGCGCGCGCCGCGTCGAGGCCGATGCGGCCGTTGCTCGGCGTCTCCAGGCCCATGACGAGGCGCAGCAGGGTGCTCTTGCCGCAGCCCGAGCGGCCCACCACGGCGACGAACTGGCCCGCCGGCACGTGCAGGTCGATGGTGCGGATCACCGGGGTGCCGTCGAAGGATTTCGACAGGTCGCGCAGGGTCACGGCGAGACCGGTCCCGGCCCCGGTCCCGGCCGGCTGCGGGGCGCGCCGGGGGGTGGCCGCGGTGAGGGACGCCGGGTCGAGGCGGCGCAGCGTGGTGGCGATCATGCGGGGGGATCTCGGCGAGGGGATCGGGACGGGCGCGGCGCTCAGGCCGCGCGGTAGGCCGGGTTCCAGGCGAGGCAGGCGCGTTCGAGCCGCCGGGTCAGCGCGTCCGCGACCTTGCCGAGGCCGGCATAGATCACGATGGCCAGCACCACGACGTCGACCAGCATGAACTCGCGCGCCTGCATGGCCATGTAGCCGAGGCCCGAGGAGGCCGAGATCGTCTCGGCGACGATGAGGGTGAGCCACATGATGCCGAGCGCGTAGCGCAGCCCGACGAAGACGGAGGGCAGCGCGCCGGGCAAGACGACGCGCCGGAAGAGGGCCGCGTGCGACAGGCCGTAGACCCGGCCCATCTCGATGAGCTGCGGATCCACCGAGCGGATGCCGTGCAGGGTGTTGGCGTAGATCGGGAAGAACACGCCGAGCGCCACGAGGAAGAGCTTGGCCTCCTCGCCGATGCCGAACCACAGGATCACCAGCGGGATCAGCGACAGGTGCGGGATGTTGCGGATCATCTGCACGGTGGTGTCGGTGAGTTTTTCGGAGAGGCGCGACAGGCCGTTGGCGAGGCCGAGCAGGAAGCCGATGCCGCCGCCGATGAGGAAGCCCGTCGCGGCACGCAGGAAGCTCACCCCGAGATTGGTCCACAATTCGCCGGTGCCGGCGAGCCGCCAGCCCGCCGCGAGCACGTCGAGGGGGGCCGGCATGAAGCGGGTCGAGACGAGGCCGGCGCTGCTCGCCGCCTGCCAGCCGAGCAGCACCGCGGCGGGCAGGAGCCAGGGCAGCAGGCGCGCCCGCGCGCCGGACCAAGCTGTGTGGCGCACGGGGGCGCCAACGAGGGAGACGGACATGCGGGACCTCAGCCGTTCTGGACCGGGCGCGCCCAGACCGCGTCGGCGATGCGGATCGGCCGCGGGATCAGACCGAGGGCATGGAAACGGTCGGCGACGCGCTGCTGCTCGGCGGCGACTCCCGGCGTCACCGGGCCGATGACGTACTCGGCGCGGTCCACCGCCCGGCGCGTGGCGGAGAGCGGCACGCCCGTGCCCTGCGACAGGAGCGCCGCGACCTCGCCGCGGTTCGCCTCGCACCAGCGCGCCACCTCCGCCAGCGCATCGAGGGCGGCGGCGAGCACCGGCGCGCTCGCCTCGGCGAAACCGCGATGGGCCAGGAAGTAGTTATTCTGGCGCGCGACCTCGGTGGCGCGCGTCAGGATGCGGACCCCGTCGCCGGCCTCCGCCACCGCGAAGTACGGATCCCAGATCGTCCAGGCGTCGATGCTGCCGCGGGCGAAGGCGGCCGCGGCGTCGGCGGGCGCGAGGGTGACGGGCTCGATGTCCCGGTAGGTCAGCCCCGCCTTCTCCAGCGCCGCCACCGTGAGGTTGTGGGCGCTCGACCCCTTGGCGAAGGCGACGCGCTTGCCCTTGAGGTCGGCGAGGCCGCGGATGGCCGACCCCTTCGGCAGCAGGATCGCGGAGCCCGTGCCGGCCGCCTCCTGCGCCGCCGCGTAGACGAGGTTCGCGCCCGCGGCCTGCGCGAAGATCGGCGGCGCGTCGCCGGTCTGGCCGAGGTCAATGCTGCCGAGGCCCAGCGCTTCGAGGAGCGGCGGGCCGAACGAGAACTCCACCCACTTCACCGCGACGCCGAGTGGCTTCAGGCGCGCCTCGATCGCGGCCTGCTGCTTGGCGACGACGAGGATGCCGTTCTTCTGGTAGCCGATCCGCAGGAGGCCGGGCTCGGCGGCGGCGAGCGGCAGGACGGGCGCCGCCAGCGCGGCGGCGAGGAGGCTGCGGCGGCTGATCATCGGCCGGCTCCGGCGAGACGGGCCGCGGGCGGTTCCCGCAGGGCGCTCGCGCGCCCGAGCAGGGCGGCGAGCTGGTCGGCCGCCTCGGCGACCCGGGCGCGGATCGCCGGGGCCACGAGCGCGCCGTTCCGGAAGTCCGCCTCCGAGGCGTAGACCGCGCTCGGGACGGCGAGCGCCGAGAAGAAGCCGAACAGGGGCCGCAGCGCGTGCTCGACCACCAGCGCGTGGCGCGGCCCGCCCCCGGTCGCGGCGAGCGCCACGGGCCGGTTCACCAGCGCCCCCGGCTCGACGAAGTCGAACAGGTGCTTGAACAGCCCCGTATAGGCGCCCTTGTAGACCGGCGAGCCGACGACCAGCCCGTCCGCCTCCTCGATCGCCTCGACGATGCGGCGGGCCGGCAGGGGCAGGTCCGCCCGCGACCACGCCGCGCCGAGACCCGGCCCCGCATCCACCACGTCGAAGAGGCGAACCTGCACGGGCAGCCGCGCGGCGGCTTCTTCGGCGATCGCCTCCACGAGGGCGCGGGTCTTGGAGGGCCGTTGCAGGTTCGCGCTGAAGCCGACGAGGGTGAGACGCGTCATGACGGGTTCCGCTGCTGGTTCCGGAGAGACGCGGCTGCCGTCCGGCGGCCGGAAATCGTCTTCCGGAATGCTGTTGCAGAACCCGGATCGGGTCAATGAAACGTTCTATCAAAAGAACGGTGCAGGAGAGATGATCGACCCTGAGCAACCGTACTTGGACAGAAGCTCATTTCAATCGGTGCATTTCGGGCCCATCAGCACCAAAATTCTTCCATCGTGCGCATCGATTCAAGCACCGCTACCCGACGGGCCGGATCCAGATCCTGTTTAACGAACGATCGCAGTTGAATGGGTCCCGGCCCATCATGTCCGCCGGGATCCCCGCCAGGAGAGCGCCTAGGCCGGATAGGGCTCGGTCCGGATCTCGAAGCCCAACTCCTCCGGCGCGGGGTTCCGCGCCAGCCGCTCGGTCATGAAGACCCACTTCCGGCGTTGCAGCACGCCGAGGCTGAACCCGTAATGCTTTGCCATGTCGTGGGCAGCGCGGGCGACGGGCTCGAAGTAGTAGTCGTCGCCGAACATCACGCCGCCCTCGTTCAGGCGCGGCAGATAGCCGTGAACCTCCTCCACCACTTGATGGTAGGCGTGACCGGCGTCCACGTAGATTAGATCAGCCTTGAAGCCGAGGTCGCGCATCACCTGCCAGCCGGTCGCCGTATCGACCGTGAAGGGGAAGATACGTCCCTCGTTGCCGCGGGCGACTGTGTTGCCGAGGAAAGCTTCGAGGATTGTCGGCATCCCGTTGCGCCGGCGCATCGTGTCGATCGTATCACCCAGCACCCAGTGCTCCGGCCCCCCCAGGAACGTATCGACGCAGATAATCCGCGAATCGAGGCCTTCCGCCTTGCAGATATCGGCCATGTGGTTGGCGGAGTGGCCTTTCCAAGAGCCGAGCTCGACGATTGTGTCGGGCCGTGTTGTCCTTATAAGCCACTCGAAAACCGGCTCATCCGCGAGCATGCTCTGCTCGTCCGTGACGAAACGGCTGCGATCCATGGAAGACCAGAAATCCTCCGGGAAGATGCGATCGAGAAATGTGTCGTTGGGACCCGGGATTCTTGTTCGCTCGACCGGAAAAGATGTTTTAGATGTACTTGCCTTACCGCGGTTGAATAAAATATCCAGCAATGCCATCGTAATTTTCCATCAGGTTTCGTGAATAATGATACGCGCCGTGATGCACAGCCGGATCTGCATGAAAAGGATACTGCCACTCTGCGCGAAAGCCGTCGAGAACGACCGTGCTTTCGTTTATGGTCGGCCGTCAAGCTTTCGCAGAGATCGCGACGGTCAGGATCGTGTCAAAGGCCCGGTGCACCAACTTCGTGGACCCGGGTCCGATCCGGACGATCAGCGGACATCGCTCGTCCGGGAACGAAGCGCGGCCCAGGGTGCCTCGCTCCGCACGTGCCGGCCCGGAATACGCCTTGTCACACCGCCCTGTGCCGCTGCGTCTCGTCCACACGCCGACCGCGCCAAACACACGGTCATCGCCTTGACCGGGAACGGCCCGCCGTCGGCATGGACCGCTCCGATGCACTCAAGGTCTTCGCTTTGACACGGCCACTTTCACTGGACCAGCAAGCATTCCAACGAAGAGCGCGTCAGACCACCCGGCGCGGGCGCTCGACGAAGGGCGCCTCGTCCTCGGGCGGCTTCGGCTGCGGGAGGACCACCGGCGTCGCGGTCGCCGCGAAGGGCGGGGCGGAGGTATCGAGGCCGTTGCCGTGGGGCCGGGGTGCCTTGGCATCGGTCACCGGCCCGGGCTTCGCCTCGCCCGCGGGCGGCTTGGTCTCGCCGGTCCGCGGCGGAGCGGGCGGGGGGGCGGGCGTCCGGGTCTCGCCGGCCGGCATCGGCGCCGTCCGGGTCGGCTCGGGGGCGGCGAGGACGTCGGGCTCCTCCGCTTCCGGCTCCTCGGAGGCGTCGGCCGCGTCGGGACCCCGGGTGATCAGGTCGGGCGGCGTCTGCCACACGAAGGCGTCGAGGCGCCCGCTCACCGGGGAGATCGGCGCCCAGCGCTCCGAGACGATCCCGTCCGCGCACCACGCCGGGTCGCGCGGCGCGCGGGCGGCGCGGGCGAGCCACTCGCGGGCGCGGCCCGAGCCGCGGCCGTGCTCGGCCTCCTCGATCTCGGCCATCAGCAGGTAGGCGCGCCGGGTCGGGGATTCGGCGACGAGCGGGGCCAGCACGTCGCGGGCGCGGGCGAACTCGCGGGCTTCGAGGGCCGCCCGCGCGATGGCGAAACGCGCCTCCGGGTGCCAGGACGAGAGGCGGGCCAGGGTCTCGGCCCGGGCGAGCCGGTCGCGGCTCGAATCCCCCGGGCGCAGGTCGAGGTAGACCCGGGCGAGGTCGGGATGCGGCCCGGCCTTCCAGGCGGCCTCCACCACCCGGGCGGCCTTCTTCAGCTCGGCCCGGCGCGACAGCAGGCGCCCGGCCACCACCGCGGCCGGCACGAGGTCGGGGGCGAGCTTCACGGCCTCCATCGCCTGGGCGAGCGCCCGCTCGGGATCGCCCGCCTCGCGCTCCTGGGCGCTCGCGGTGAGCAGCACCGCCCGCTGGCGGCGCGCCGCCGCCTTGTCGGCGATGCCGAGCGAGGCGCGGCGCGACACGGTGTCGAGCGCACCGTTCCAGTCGCGGTCGGCGCACTGGGCTTCGAGCACCGCCTCGTTCGCCCAGGACACGCTCGGAGCAAGATGGGCGGCCTCCGCCGCGTAGGCGCGGGCCGTGGCCTCGTCGCCCTGGCGGCGCGCCTCCACGAACAGGCCCCGCAGGCCCAGCACCCGGGTCTCGGGATCGTCCGCCATGCGCCGGAAGGCGCGCTCGGCCCCGGCGCGGTCGCCCGAGATCTGCGCCGCCTGCGCGGTGAGGAGCAGCGCCAGCGGCTCGCGGCCGAGCAGGCGCTCGGCCTCGCCCGCGTGGGGGGGCGCCGCCACGGGGTCGCCGGAGCCCACCGCCACCATGCCGCGCGAGAGGGCCGAGTAGCCCCGCGCCCGCCGCCGCTCGCGGCCCGACCGGGAGAGCTGGCGCGGCAGGCGCAGCACGCCGCGGGCGAAGGCCCAGGCGAAGCCCAGCACCACTGCGAGCACCAGCACCCCGACGAGTCCCGCCGCGAGGCTGGTCGCCACCTCGTAGCCGCCCCAGGTGACGGTCACGACGCCGGGATGGTCGGCGAGCCAGACCGCCGCGTAGGCCGCGATGGCCAGAAGGGCCAGGAAGGCGAGAGCGCGCCACATCGGTTGTTCAACTCCTCGAATCCGCGCGCGGGCCTGCGCGGCGGGGGCATCACTGCCCCCGGAGATCAGTCATCGGCCGGGCGGCCGCGCGGGCCGCCGGGTGTGAACCGGCGCGGCCCGCGCGGGAGATCCCGCGCCGGACCGCACTGGGAAACGGCGAGCCGGCCGTTCGGTCCCAACGGACCGCCCGGGGCGGTTCCGCCGAGGCCGGGCTTCCGGCTCATGCGGCTCAGCGAGCCGCGCCCGAGAGGGCCCCGAAGGCGGCGGCGAGCCGGGCGCGCGCGGCCTCGCCCGCCGCGACCCGGGCCTTGAGCGTATCACCGAACGCCGCAGCCTCCTTGCGGGCGGCCTCCGGCATGGCATCGAAGGCGGCGGCCGCCTCGGGCAGCGCGCCGCGGTCGAGGGCGGCCTGCACCTTCGCCACGGCGGCCTCGGTGGCGTCGCCGCCCTGGGACGCGGGAGCGTTGGGCTCGGCCGGGGCATCCGTTCGCCGCACCGCCACGATCGAACTCGCCATGCTGGCGAGCCGGTCGGTGACGCTGCCGCGCTCGGCCACCTCGCGCTGGCGCGCCGCCCGGACGGCGGCGGTGATGCGGTCGCCGATGCCCTGGAACTCCTGCGCCAGCGCCTGGGCGGTCGGCGCGCCGCGGGCCGCGAACGGCTCCAGCGGCGCGAGCGCCGCCGCGTCGTTCGGCCCGAGCTGCTTGAGCGCCGCGAGCGCGTCGGCGTAGGGCGCCCCGAAGGCCAGCGCCGCCGCGATGCGGTCGGCCGCCACGGCCCGCAGGCCGGCCTGCACCGTGCCCGCCTCGGCCCGGCCCGCGATCTCGCGCGCGAGGTCGGCGAGGCGCTGCTCCTGCGCCTTGCCCCGCGCGTCGAGGGCCTGCTGCAGCGCATCGAGCCGGCCGGCCAGTGCCTTGTCGGCGGCCTCATCCGCGGCGGTGCGGCGGCCGAGATCCGCCTGAACGGCCTTGAGGCCGGAATCGAGGCCGTCGAGGCGGCTCCTCAGCTCGGTCGTGTCGGAGCGGCCCTGCAGGCCTGCGACGGACTGGGACAGCGCGTCGACCTTCTGGCGCAGCTCCGGATCGCCGGTGCCGTTCTGGAGGCCGGCGAGGCGCTGGTCGATCGCCTCGAACCGGGCCTGGAGGTCGCCGGTGGCGGGCGCTGCCGCCGGGGCCGGAGCGGCGCCGGGCGCGGGCGCGGCACCGGCCGTCCTGAGCGCCTCGGCCGCTTGGTCGGACGCCGCCTTGGCGGCGGCCTCCGCGGCGGCGACGCGGCGGTCGAGGGCCTGCACGCTGTCGCGGGGCGCGAGGGCGGCGAGCCGCTGGTCGAGGCTGGCGGTCGTCGGATCGCCGGCGGGCTGCGGTCCGATCCCGTAGGCCGGGCCGTACACGGTGAGGCCGTAGAGGAGCCCCGCGCCGACCACGCCGCCGAGCAGCGCGGCGGTCAGCACCGAGCCGAACCCGGCCCCCGACCGGGCCGCCGGGGGCGGGGGCGCGGCCGGACGGGTCTCCGGCCGGGCCGGTCCCGCGGCGGTCCGAGGAGGTTCGGCCTTCAGGGGATCGGGCTTCAGGGGATCGACCTTGCCGGCCGCGCCGGTCGGGCCCGGCTTCGCGGGATCGGGCTTGGCGAGATCGGGCTTGGCGGCCTCCGTCTTGCCGGGTCCCGGTGCAGCGGTCGTGGCGGCGGCCGGTCCGGTCTTCGGGACGCTGGAGGCGGCGGCCGGGATCGGCGCACCGGCGGGCTTCGCTCCACCGGTCGCCCCGGTCGGCGAGACCCCCGACACCGGGGAGGACGGAGCCGGACCGGCCGGCTTCGCGGCGGCACCGGTCGCTCCGGTCCCGCCGGACAGTCCCGTCGCGCCAGACAGTCCCGTCGCGCCGGAGGATCCGGTCGCTCCCGTCGCACCGGTCGTCCCGGTGGTCCCGGTCGCGCCGGAGGATGCCGTGGCGCTGGACGGTCCGGTCGCGGACCTCACGGGGTCGGCCGGCTTCGCCTCGCCGGGTCGCGGTGCCGCGCCGGCCGTGGCGCCGGTCGTCCCCCTGGCGCCGGTCGCGCCCGTGCTGCCGGTCGCGCCGGGTCCGGTGGCGCCGGCCGGCTTCGCCGTCCCTGGCGCCGCTCCCGTGGGACCGCCGGGCCTGGGCCCCTCTCTGCCGGGCTGGCCGGCCGGGCCGGCGCCCTGGGCCTTGGGCGGCGCGTCGCTCACCCGGTTCGCCTTGAGGTCGATGATCGGGCCGCTCGCCGGGTCGATGCCGCGTCCGCCCGGCCGGTTGCGGGGATCCTGCTTGTCCTTGTCGGATGGAGTCACGGCCGAAGTTCCTCACGACTGCGCCGGGTGGGGGCCAAGCCCGCCGGCTGCCTCTCACCCCGCGTTGCCGCGGCCCGGCGGCGGCTCTCCGCCCGCTGGGACCGCATGTTGGTCCGCCGTCCTTAGCACCGCTTCCGGTCCCGGCGCGAGGCCGGCCAGCAATGCCTCTTCGGTCGGCTGCGCCGCGACGAAATGGGACACGATGCCGGCCGCGACCAGTGGGGCGGCCACGTCGGGCGACAGGCAGAGATGCGCGAGGCGGGCGAAAGCCCTCTCGCGGCCGGCGGCGCGCGCGAGGCCCAGCGCCGTCGCGGCGCTGCGCCGGGAGTAGTGCAGCGCGGCGTCGAGCCGCCCCTGCGCCAGCGCCGCCGCGGCCGCATCGGGCAGGTGCGCCAGGGGCCGGGCCGCGTAGGCCGTCCAGACCGTGACGGAGAACCCTGCGGCCGAGAGCGTCGCGGCGGGTTCCGGCTTGCGCTCCCGCCCGGCCGCGTGGAGGAGACGGGCCCCGGGCGGCAGCGCTCCGGCGACGAGGGCGGCGAGCGAAGCGGCGTCGCCGTCCGCGTCGTGCACCGCGGCGAGGCCCGCCGCCCGCGCCGCCGCGGCGGTCCGCCCCCCGACGCAATAGGCGGGCAGGTCCGTCAAGCCGGCCGCCGCGGCGGCCGGCACGGCGTTGGCGCTGGTCAGCACGAGTGCGTCGAACGGTCCCTCGGGCGGCGGCGCGTGGCTCGGCGCGAGGTCGAGGACCGGGGCGAGGAGCGGGACGTGGCCGAGCCGGCGCAGGCGCGCGGCCGTGCGGGCGCCGGCCGGCAGCGGGCGGGCGACCCAGATCTGCAGGGCCGCCGGGATCGCGCCGGGCAAAGCCGCGGAACCGCTCACCACGCCGCTCACCTCGCCTCCCACCTTTGCGGGGCGTGCTCCCCGGGTTATCTCACCCCACCATACCGGCCCCGGCGCCGCGCGCCATCCCTCCGGCGCCCGGCGCCCGCGAGAACAGCCATGATCGTCCTCGGCATCGAGACCACCTGCGACGAGACCGCGGCCTCCGTCGTCGCCACGGGCGAGGACGGGCGCGGCGTCATCCGCGCCAACGAGGTGCTGAGCCAGATCGCCGAGCACGCGGCCTATGGCGGGGTGGTGCCGGAGATCGCGGCGCGCGCGCACGTGGAGGTGCTGGACCGGCTGATCGCCCGCGCCCTGCACGAGGCGGATCTCACCCTCGACGACCTCGACGGCATCGCGGTCGCGGCCGGGCCCGGCCTGATCGGCGGCGTGCTGGTCGGCCTCGTCACCGCCAAGACGCTCGCCCTCGTGGCGCGCAAGCCGCTGCTCGCGGTCAACCACCTGGAGGCGCACGCGCTCACCGCGCGGATGACCGACGGCGTCGCCTTCCCGTACCTCCTGCTGCTGGCCTCCGGCGGGCACACGCAGCTCGTCGCCGTGAAGGGCGTGGGCGAGTACCTGCGGCTCGGCACCACCATCGACGACGCCATCGGCGAGGCCTTCGACAAGGTGGCCAAGCTCCTCGGCCTGCCCTATCCGGGCGGCCCCGAGGTCGAGCGCGCCGCCGAGAGCGGCGACCCGGAGCGCTTCGCCCTGCCCCGCCCGATGCTGGGCCGGCCGGAGCCGAATTTCTCGCTCTCCGGCCTCAAGACCGCGCTGCGGATCGAGGCCGAGCGCATCGCGCCCCTGACCGGCCAGGACGTGGCCGACCTCTGCGCCAGCTTCCAGGCCGCGGTGGTGGACGTGGTGGTGGACCGGGTGCGGGTGGCGCTGCGGACCTTCGGTACCGTCGCCGGGCATCCGACCGCGCTCGTGGCGGCCGGGGGCGTGGCGGCGAACGGCACGCTGCGGCGGGCGCTGGCGCAGCTCGCGGGCGAGGCGGGCCTGCAACTCGTCGCCCCTCCCCTGCCGCTCTGCGGCGACAACGGCGCGATGATCGCCTGGGCGGGCATCGAGCGGCTGCGCCTCGGCCTCGTCGACGACCTCATGGCGCCGGCCCGCCCGCGCTGGCCCTTCGCCGACGCCCTGCCCGCCGCCGAATGAGGAGCGCCCGCCGCCCGGAGGCCGCGCCGGACCACGCCGAGGTCCAGCGCCGCTGGCGCGCCCTGGTGGACGAGCGCCTGCCCGCGGCGGCGCGGCCGGACTGGCCGGTGCGCCTCAACCATTGCTTCGCGCGCATCCTCCTCGACAATGCCTGCGGCGGTCCGTGGCGGGCGAGCGTCGCCCCGCCGGCCTGGGCGAACATGCCGCCCGCCCGCCTCGCGGAGGCCCTGGCGCTCGGCGAGGCGGTGCTCGCGGGCCGGGCCGATCTCGCGGAGCTGAACCGGCGCTCGCTGGCGTGGCGGGGGCACCCGCGCGCGATCCCCGCGCCCCGCGCGCTGCGCGAGGGCGACCTCCTGCTGCGGCGCTGGCGGCACGAGGACGACGCGCCCTTCGCGGCGCTGAACGCCGATCCGGAGGTGATGCGCTTCTTTCCCGCCGTGAAGAGCCGGCGCGAGAGCGTGGCCGAGGCCCGCGCCCTCGACGGGCGCTTCGCGCAGGACGGCTTCGGCCCCTGGGCGCTGGAGGAGGCGGGCGCCTTCGTCGGGTTCGTGGGCTGCTGGCGCCCGCTGCGCCCGCTGCCGGTGGCGAGCGATGCGGGGCTGGTGGAGATCGGCTGGCGGCTCGCCCGCCCGGCCTGGGGCCGGGGGCTGGCCACGCGCGCAGCGCGGCTCGCCCTCGCGGACGCCTTCGGGCGCTGCCGGCTGCCCGAGGTGGTGGCCTACACGGCCGCGCTCAACACGGCGTCGCGCCGCGTGATGGAGCGGCTCGGCATGGTCCAGGCTCAGGATTTCCCGCACCCGGCCCTGCCGGAGGGCCATCCCCTGCGGCCGCACGTGCTCTACCGGCTGCGCGCCGCGGATCTCGGAGGCGGCGCATGAGCGGGGCCGGACCGGTCGCGGTGGTGGGCGGGGGGGCCTGGGGCACGGCGCTCGCCAACGCGGCCGCCGCGGCCGCCCCCGGCGAGGTGCTGCTGTGGCTGCGCGACGCCGCCGCCGCGCAGGCGATGGCGCGACACCGCGAGAATGCCCGCTACCTGCCCGGCGTGCCGCTCCATCCCGGGGTGCGGCCGAGCGCCGACGCGGCGGGGCTGCGGCGGGCCGGGGCCGTGCTGGTGGTGACGCCGGCCCAGACCCTGCGCGGCGTGCTCGCGGCCTTGAGCCCGTTCCTCGCGCCGGACACGCCGCTCGTCCTGTGCGCCAAGGGAATCGAGCGGGGCAGCGACGCCTTCCTGACCGACGTGGCCGCGTCCGTGCGGCCCGGGGCGCCGCTCGCGGTCCTGTCCGGCCCGAGCTTCGCGGCCGACGTCGCCCGCGGCCTGCCCACCGCCGTGACGCTCGCCGCCGTCGACGGCGACCTGGCGGCCCGGCTCGCGGCGGCCCTGTCGGGGCCGAGCCTGCGGGTCTATCACGGCACCGATCCGCGCGGCGTCGAGATCGGGGGAGCGGCCAAGAACGTGCTGGCCATCGCCTGCGGCGCGGTCATCGGGCGCGGGCTGGGCGAGAGCGCCAGGGCCGCGCTCGTCGCCCGCAGCTTCGCCGAACTGATGCGCTTCGCCCGCGCCTACGGTGCGCGCCCCGAGACCCTGATGGGCCTCTCGGGCCTCGGCGACCTCGTGCTCACGGCCGCCTCCCCGCAATCGCGCAACTTCGCCTTCGGCGAGCGGCTCGGGCGCGGCGCCTCGCCGGCCGAGGCGGCGGGCGGCCGGCTCGCCGAAGGCGCGCTCACGGCCGCCGCCCTCGTGGGGCTGGCGCGCCGCCGGGGCGTCGAGATGCCGGTGGCCGAGGCGGTGGCGGCGATCGTCGCAGGCGAGATCGGCCTCGACGATGCCGTCGCCGCGCTGCTGAGCCGGCCGCTGCGGGCGGAGGACGAGCCGGCACCGGGCGGCGCGGAGGACGGCGCCGGCATCGTGCCGCCGTGACGCTCGGACCGGCCGTCCGATGATGTCCAAGGATTCCGGCCGGTCGGTTCTCCCCGCCGCCGCGCTCCGGCGGCTCGACACCGCACCCTGCCGCACCAATTCCGCGCAATGGCCGCTGCGACAGCGTGCTTTATGTTACTGCCGACACCACCCGTTTGACGGGAACATGTCGCCTCGATTGCGCGGGACGCGGTTCTGGCCTGTGGCGTTCCGTGGTATGCGTCCTGTTTGTCACAGGCGTATCCGGGCGCAGGACGCGGCCGGCCATGCGGGCGTGAACGGTATGGTGTGCACATGACCTCTCTCGAGCCCGTCCGGGCGGGCGTGGACGCGCTCCGCCTCGACAACCAACTCTGCTACGCGCTCTACGCCGCCTCGCACCGGATGACGAAGTGCTACCGGCCCCTGCTGGAGCGCCTCGGCCTCACCTACCCGCAATACCTCGTCCTGATCGTGCTGTGGGAGAACGACGGGCTGACCGTGTCCGAGATCGGCCGGCGGCTGCGCCTCGACTCGGGCACGCTCACCCCCGTCCTCAAGCGCCTCGAAGGGGCCGGCTTCGTGCGCCGCACCCGCCGCCAGGCGGACGAGCGCGAGGTCGAGATCAGCCTGACGCCCGAAGGCACGGCCCTGCGGGAGGACGCCGTCGAGGTGCGCCGCGCGGTGGTGCGCGAGCTCAAGATGTCGGAGGCGGAGATCGCCGAGCTGCGCACCCGCCTCGACGAGCTGATCATGACCCTCGGCAACGAGGCCTGACGAGGCCCGCCATCCGCGCCGCTCCTTGTTCGCCGGCAAAACTTTTCGACTTGAGGAGACGCTTCGTCTCCGCGTAAGGAAGCGGCCCGTCCGGTTCACGGGCCTTCCCCCGCAGAGACGTTCCGACCCCGGCAGCCGCGTGATCATCTCCCCACCCCGCGACGGCGTCAGGCCGCGAGATCCCGGCCGCCGCCCGGAAGGCAGCACGGGATGAAGAGCCTGCGCAACCTCACCGCCGCGCTCGCCGGCTGGTCGGAGGGCGCGGACCTGCCGCGCCGCCAGGTGGGCGTCCTGCCGCTGCGGACCGGGCCGGACGGCGCGCTCCAGGTCATGCTCATCACCTCGCGCGAGACGCGGCGCTGGGTGATCCCCAAGGGCTGGCCGATGAAGGGCCTCAAGGACCATGAGGCGGCGGCCCGGGAGGCCTACGAGGAGGCCGGCCTGATCGGGCGCGTGAGCAAGCGCGCGGAGGGCAGCTACTTCTACCACAAGCGCCTGAAGAGCCGCGACGCCGTGCTGTGCCAGGTACAGGTCTTCCGCCTCGACGTGCGCCGGCAGCTCAAGGACTGGCCGGAGCGGGCCGAGCGCGAGGGGCACTGGTTCTCGGTTCAGGAGGCGGCCGATGCCGTCTCGGAGGCCGGCCTCGCCGCCCTGATCCGGGCCGTGGGCAGCCGCAGCGACAAGGACGCGCGCGCCAAGCGCTGAGACCCGCCGGCCTCATGCCGGCCCACGTCGGGATGACGGATCCGGGCGTCGCTCAATCGTCCATCGCGGCGGCGCCGTAGACCCCTTCGGCCCCGATGCCGTCCTCCAGCATCAGCCGGGCGCGGGCGCGCAGGCGCTCGGTCTCGCTCTTGAGCTGGCCGCAGGCCGCCAGGATGTCGCGCCCGCGCGGCGTGCGCACCGGCGAGGCGTAGCCGGCGTTGAACACGATCTCGGAAAATCGCTCGATCCGCTCCCAGTCGGAGCACTCGTAGCGCGAGCCGGGCCAGGGATTGAACGGGATCAGGTTGATCTTGGCCGGGATGCCCTTGAGCAGGCGCACGAGTTCCCGCGCCTCCGCGTCGGAGTCGTTCACCCCCTTGAGCATCACGTACTCGAAGGTGATGCGCCGGGCGTTCGACACGCCCGGATAGGAGCGGCAGGCGTCGAGCAGGGTGCGGATCGGATACTTGCGGTTGAGCGGCACCAGCTCGTCGCGCAGGTCGTCGCGCACGGCGTGCAGCGAGATCGCCAGCATGGCGTTGGCGTCGATGCCGAGCCGCTCGAACTGCGGCACCACGCCCGAGGTCGAGACCGTGATCCGGCGGCGCGAGAGGCCGAGGCCCTCGTGGTCGCTCATCACCCCGATGGCGTCGACGACGTTCTCGACGTTGTAGAGCGGCTCGCCCATGCCCATGAACACGATGTTCGAGACGAAGCGCGAGCCGTCCACCGGCACGAAGGTGCCCTTCGGCGGGGTCTGGCCGGGCCAGTCGCCGAGGCGGTCGCGGGCCACGACGAGCTGCGCGGTGATCTCCTGGGCCGAGAGGTTGCGCACGAGGCGCTGCGTGCCGGTGTGGCAGAACGAGCAGGTGAGCGTGCAGCCGACCTGGCTCGACACGCAGAGCGTGCCGCGGTCGTTGGCCGGGATGTAGACGCACTCGATCTCGGCGCCGCGGTTGTGGTCGTGGCGGCCCGTGGAGGGCATCCGCAGCAGCCACTTGCGGGTGCCGTCGCGCGAGACCTGCTCGCTCACCACCTCGGGGCGGTCGAGGGTGTAGGCCTCGGCGAGCTGGGCCTTGAGGCCCTTGCCGACATTGGTCATCGCCTCGAAGGAGGCCGCGCCGCGCACGTTGATCCAGTGCCAGAGCTGGCCGGTGCGCATGCGCTGCTCGCGCTCGGGCACGCCGATGGCGGCCAGACGCTCCCGCAGGGCCCCGCGGGTGAGGCCGGTGAGGGAGGTGCGGCCCGTGGCGACGATCGCCTCCGGGCGCACCTCGGGGGCCTTCTCGATCGCATCGAGGGGAGAGGAATCGGCGCGGCGCTCGCGCCGCGCGGTGTCGAACGACGCGCTCGCCATGGGAAACCTTCGGATGGGCAGGTTTCCGAGCATATAGGGGTATTGCGGCCGAAACGCGAATGCCTTCCCGCTCACGCCGCCCGGACGGTGGCGAGGAAGCGCGCCACCTCGCGCCCGAGATGCTCCGAGCGGTCCGACAGGGCCGAGGCGGAGGCGAGCATCTGCGAGGCCGCGGCCCCCGTCCCGTCCGCCGCCTGGGCCACGCCCGTGATCGTGTCCGTCACCGCGCTCGTGCCGGCCGCCGCCTGGCCGACGTTGCGCACGATCTCCTGCGTCGCCGCCCCCTGCTGCTCCACCGCCGCCGCGATCGTGGTCGCGACGGTGCTGATCTCCTGGATCCGGGCGGTGATGCGCGCGATCGCCGAGACGGCCTCGCTCGTGGCGCCCTGGATCTGGCCGATCTGCTGGCCGATCTCGTCGGTGGCCTTGGCGGTCTGACCGGCGAGGTCCTTGACCTCGGCGGCGACGACCGCGAAGCCGCGGCCCGCCTCCCCGGCCCGCGCCGCCTCGATCGTGGCGTTGAGCGCCAGAAGGTTCGTCTGCCCGGCGATCGAGGAGATCAGCCCCACCACGTCGCCGATGCGGGCGGCGGCCTGGCTGAGGTTGCGCACGAAATGCGCCGTGCCGTCCGCCTCGCCGACCGCGACCTGCGCGAGGCCGGCCGAACTCGTCACCTGGCGGCCGATCTCGCCCACCGAGGCGCTGAGCTCCTCGGCGGCGGCCGCGACCGTGTTGACGTTGACCGCGGCCTCCTCGGCGGCGGCCGCCACGGTGATGGAGCGGCCCGCGGTCTCGTCGGCGGTCGCCGACAGGCTCCGGGCGGTCTCCTGGAGTTCGGCCGCCGCGGTCGAGACGGTGCGGATGATCCCGCCGACCTCGCGCTCGAAGGCGTCGGCGAGGTCGCGCATCGCGCGCCGGCGCTGCTCCTCGGCCCCGGCGCGGGCGAGCGCCGTCTCCTCCTCCAGGGCGCGGGTGCGGATCAGGTTGTCCTTGAACACCTGCACGGTGCGCGCCATCGCCCCGACCTCCTCGCGGCGGTCGCGGAACGGCACCTCGGCCGCCGCGTCACCCTCCGCGAGGCGCTGCATCAGGCCGGTCATGACGCGGATCGGCCGGGAGACGGTCCGGTCCAGCAACAGGATGCCGAGGAGGGCGGCTGCCAGCATGGCGGCGATCCCGCCCGCCATGGCCGTGTAGGCCCGCTGCATCGCCTCGCCGGCGGCGGCGCTGCGCGCCTCCATGAGGCCGAGTTCGGCCTGGGTCGCCTCCGCGGCCGTCTCCCGCAGCGCATCCATCCACCGCCTGCCGGCGCCCGAGGCCTCCATCTGCCGCGCCTCGTCCCGCGTGGCCTCGTCGTTCATCAGGGCGATCTCGCGCTCGGCCAGCTGCTCGCGCCACTTGCGGGCGAAGGAATCCAATTCGTCGAGGCGCTGCCCCTGCGAAGGATTGTCGGCCACGAGCGGCCGGACGGTGGCGAGCGCCGCCGCGTAGGCCTTCGCACCGTCCTGGTAGGGGCCGAGGAAGCGCATGTCCGCCGAGAGCAGGTAGCCGCGCAGGCTGGCCTCCTGCGCCGAGATCGCCGTCGTGAGCGCCTCGATCTGGGCCAGCACCTTGTAGGTCTGGTCGCGCTGCTGGTTCGCCGCGTCGATGGCCCTGAGATTGACGAAGCTGACCGCCGAACACACCAGTGCGGCGCCGACCACCAGCGCGAAGGCGAGGAAGAGCTTGGCGTTGAGACGGAGATCGGTGAGGCGGCGCATCGTGATCGGGTCCGGTGGGAACAGTGAAGCGCGCGCGGCGGACGGCGTCTGGCCTCCGCCCTGCACTTCTTCAAGCCGAACTTTGTCTTGATGCGATGAAGTTTGGGTTAAGTGGGCTCGCGCCGACCTTGGAGGAGGCGCGATCGTCGTTCGACGATCGGCACGACCCTACAAACTATGGATCAAGCCGCCGCCTGGACGGTCGAAACCTGCGGCCGGGGCGCGCAGGCCTATGCCCGCAGGACTATTTGCACTCCTCGCGGGTGCGCTTCATGGCCTCGCCGAACCCGTCGAGGCTGTACTCGTCCGTCGAGGCGTTGCCGCGCTGCGAGACGGCCTTCACGGTCACCTTCTTGGCCCGGCCCATGTCGGCGACGGCCCGGCCCTCGTCGGCGGGGTTCTGCAGCCACGCGTTCGTGCCCTTCACCACCAGCCCGTAGCGGGTCCGGTCGATGGCGAACGAGGGGTCGTTCGCGGCGCTCGCGGGGGCCGGCACGGCGCCGGTCGCCGCCACGGTCTCGGTGCCGCCCTGCGCACCCGCCTGGCCGGTGCCGGGCTTGAGCGGGAAGCCCATCATCAGGGCGATCTCGTTCGAGGCCCGCTCGCCCTTGCGCACGGTCACGAACAGGAAGGCGTCGGTGTCCTTGAGGCTCTTGAGGAGGCGCTCCCGCGGCTGGGTGATGGCGTAGCAGATGCGCGCCTTGCCCTCCCCCGCCACGTAGACGTTCCAGACCCCGTAGGTCTCGACGTGGCTCGCCTGCAGGTTCGGGGGCGCCGCGGCCTCGGCCTTGGGCCTCGGTTTGGCGAGCGCCGGGCCGGCGAGGAGCGACAGGGCGAGAACGGGGAGGAGGGCGCGGCTCATGCGGGCATCCTAGAGCATCGGCCGACGGCGTAAAAACGGCAATTGATGGCGCGATCCCCGTGGAGTGAACCACGCGAGGCTTGCGCGGGGCCGGCTGCGGCGGGCTCGGCCGCGAATTGCTGCGCTGCACGAATGACCGGGCGGGCGGGTTGCGGCATGGTCCCGCCGCCCCAGCACGCGACGAACGACGGATGCCCATGACCGCCCCGCCAGTGACTGCCCTGCCAGAGACCATCCCGGTGCGCGAGGCGCACCGCTTCCCCACCCAGGCGCTGGAAGCCTTCCTGGCCGGGCAGGGCCTGGGCGCGTTGCGCGATCTGCGCCAGATGCGGGGCGGCCAGTCGAACCCGACCTTCCTGGTGGTGGCGGAGGCGGGCGAGTACGTGCTGCGCAAGCAGCCGCCGGGCAAGCTGCTGCCCTCGGCCCACGCGGTGGACCGCGAGTTCCGGGTGCTCACGGCGCTCGGGCGCACCGACGTGCCGGTGCCGCGGGCGATCGCCTTCTGCGCCGACCCGGCGGTGATCGGCACGCCGTTCTACCTGATGGAGCGGCTGCACGGCCGGGTCTTCTGGGACCCGGCCCTGCCGGACCTGCCGCGCGAGGAGCGGGCACCGATCTACTTCGCGATGAACGAGGCGCTGGCGCGGCTGCACCGCGTCGACCCGGCGGCGGTCGGCCTGTCGGATTTCGGTCGGGCCGGCAACTACTTCCGGCGGCAGATCGAGCGCTGGTCGGGCCAGTGGGCGGCCTCGAAGACCCGCGAGAACGAGGCGATCGACCGGCTCGCCGCGTGGCTGCCGGCCCACATCCCGGAGGACGACGAGACCCGCCTCTGCCACGGCGATTTCCGCCTCGACAACATGATCTTCCACCCGACCGAGGCCCGGGTGATCGGCATCATCGACTGGGAGCTGGCGACGCTCGGGCACCCGCTCGCCGATCTCGGCTACAACTGCATCGCCTACAACACCGATCCCTCCGTCTATCGCGGCCTGCTCGGCCGCGACCTCGACGCCCTCGGCATCCCGAGCCAGGAGGAGTACGTGCGCCGCTACTGCGCGCGCACCGGCCGCCCGGACGGCATCACGCCCTTCCATCTCGCCTTCGCGCTCTTCCGCCTCGCGGTGATCCTGGAGGGCGTGCTCGCCCGCTCGAAGGCGGGCAACGCGTCGAGCGACGAGGCCGCCGAGAAGGGCGCGCTCGGCATCGCACTGGCCGAGCGGGGCTGGGAGCTGGCCCGCGGCTGAGCCCCCGTCGCCGCAGCGGTCATCGGTTCGGCCACGACCGCGGAAGCGAGAGGCTCGGCGGAACGGCCCGGGCCGCGCCGCCGAGGGTCCGGGGTTCAGGCGGCGCTGACGTCCTGGCTCAGGCGGCGGCGCAGCCGGTTCAGGCCGTAGATGGTGGCGAGCCGCAGGCGCGCGGTCCGGACCGGGGCCGCCACGCGCTCCGCCTGAACCGCCGCGATGATCCGCAGCGCCTCCGCCACGGAGGTTTCCAGATCGACGTCGACCGATCGGGCCGGAAGGCTCTTCTGCATCGGATCACACCCCCCTGTTGCTTGAGGCGCGATCTCAAACAGGCGATTCCGGCGCCCGAGGGGCCGGACCATGGCGGGACCGGCGGTTTTCCGGGCGGTGTTGCGGCCGGGTGACGGTCTACCTCTCCTCGCCCTCGGCCAGGGCCTCAGACCGCGGCGGCAGCAGCGCGAGCCGCACGGCCGCCGCGAGCGCCGCGAGGTAGAGCGCGCCCACGAAGGCGGCGACGCCGGTCCAGCCCGCATGGGCGAAGAACCAGCCGCCCGCGGTGCCGAGCACCGAGGAGCCGAGATAGTAGAGGAAGAGGTAGATCGAGGAGGCCTGCGCCCGGTCGGTCAGCGCGCGCCGGCCGACCCAGCTGCTCGCCACCGAGTGCGCGCCGAAGAACCCCATCGTCGCCACCACGATGCCGGCGATGACGACGAGCAGGTTTTCGGCGGTGGTGAGCGCGACCCCGCCGAGCGCCGTCACGATCGCCAGCCACAGCACCCGCCGCCGCCCGAACACGCCCGCGAGGTGCCCCATGCTGGTCGAGGCGGCGGTGCCCGCGAGATAGATCGTGAAGATCGCCGCGATGGCGGTCTGGCTCAGGGAATAGGGCGGCTCCGAGAGGCGGAAGCCGATGTAGTTGTAGAGGGTGACGAAGCCGCCCATCAGCAGGAAGGCCTCGGCGAACAGCCAGGGCAGGCCCGCATCGCGAAAATGGTGCAGGAAGGTGCCGGGCACGCTGCGCCAGGGCAGGGGATGGGGCGTGAAGCGCGAGGAGGCCGGCAGGCTGCGCCAGAAGGCGACGGCGGCCGCGAGGGCGAGCAGGCCGATCAGCGCCATCGCGACCCGCCAGCCGTAGCGGTCGGTGAGCGCGCCGCTGATGAGCCGCCCGGCCATGCCGCCGAGCGAGTTGCCGCTGATGAGGAGCCCCATCGCGAGCCCCAGCGCCCGCCCGTGCATCTCCTCGCTGAGATAGGCCATGGCGACAGCGGGCACGCCGCTCATCGCGAGGCCCGCCAGCGCCCGCACCACCAGGAATCCCTCCCAGGTCGGCATCATCGCGGCCACCAGGGTCAGGAGGGCGGAGGCGAAGAGCGACACCACCATCACGGGCTTGCGCCCCCAGATCTCGGAGAGCGGGCTCACGACGAGCAGCGCCACCGCGAGAAGCCCGGTCGAGAGCGAGAGCGACAGGCTGCTCTGCGCCGGGCTGACCCCGAACTCCTCGGCGAAGACCGGCAGCAGCGGCTGCACCGCGTAGAGCACCGCGAAGGTCGAAAAACCCGCCGCCGCCAGCGCCAGGGCCGTGCGCCGGAAGGCCGGCGTCCCGACCTCGATGCTCTCCCGCATGGACCACCCTCCCCCGCCGCCCGTCCGGCGTGACGCAGGCGTGGCGGGGGGTCAACCGGCGCGTGCGGGAGGCGCCCTGCACGGGGCGCAGGGCTGCGGGCCGCGCGGCATTCGCTCAGCGCCGCTCGGCCTCCTGCTGGATCAGCGGGGTGATGCGCCGCACGGTGACGCGGCGGTTCTCGCGGGAGGGGTCCTGCGTGTTCACCTTCAGGGCCTGCTCGCCGTAGCCCTGCGTGGTCAGGTTCTCGGGCGGCACCCGGAAGTCGCGGGTGAGCAAAGCGGCCACCTCCTGCGCCCGGCGGTCGGAGAGCGACAGGTTGTCGATGTCCGAGCCCACCGCGTCCGTGTGGCCTTCGATCAGGAAGACCTCCTGCGGATTGCGCTGGATCGCCTTCGCGATCGCCGCGGCGATGACCGAGAGGCGCTTCGCCTGGTCGGAGGCGATCAGCCAGGAGCCGGTGTCGAACGTGATGGTGTCGAGGTCGACGCTGCGCATCCGGGCGCGCAGGGTCGGGCTGTAGCGCACCTCGTCGAGGGTGTAGCGGCGCTCCACGGGGGCCACCGGCGGGGCGGTCAGCGCCTCGTAGATCAGGCCCTCGTCGGCGCGGTCGGCCTCCACCACGTAGCGCTCGCGCGGGATGCGGATGTCGGGGGGCGGCAGCACCACGACGTCGCGCGCGAAACCGCGCGGGCGGCCCTCGTAGGTGTTGTCGATCAGCACGACCTCGCGCCCGTCGCGGGCGCGGCGGGTTCGGCGCAGCAGTCGGCCGTCCTCGTCCACCACGGTGACGATCTGCACGCCGCCGGGCCGGTCGATGATCGTGACCGTGTCGGCCCCGCGCCGCTCGATGCGGGCGCTGCGGTCGAGTTCGCGGAACCGCTCGGTCTCGTCGTGGCGGATGTAGGTGCGGTCGCCGTCGCGCACGATCACCCGGCCGGGCTCGCGGATGTAGAGCCGGCCGCCCTCGTTGTACTCGCGGCGGGCGCGGCGCACGTCCTCGTAGCTGCGCACATCCGCGTCGCCCCGGCGGTACCCGCCCGGGATGTAGTCCGGCTCGTCGCGCCGGTAGCCGCCGGGCACGAGGTCGCGGCGGTCGTCGCGCCGGTCGGCATCGCGGCGGTCCGGGTCGCGGCGATCGAGATCGCGGCGGTCCGAACCCTGCCGGTCGAGATCGCGGCGATCCTGGTCGCGCCGGTCCGGGTCACGGCGATCGAGGTCGCGGCGATCCAGGTCCCGCGGATCGCCGTCGCGCCGGTCCAGATCCCTCCGCTCGCCGTCGCGGCGGTCGAGATCGCGCCTGTCGCGGTCCGGTGTGCCGGCCGGTGCGCCGGGCTGCACGCGGTCCGGCGACGGGCCGGACCGCCCCCCGCCCTGCGGCGCGCCGGGCGGAGCGGTCGGCCGGCCAGGCTCGGTCTGCGCCGGGGGCACGGGCGATGTCGGCCGGCCGGGGGCCGGGCGCGCGGGCTCGGCCGGGGCCGCGGGCTGGCGGGGCGCGTCGGGCGCGCGCTGCGCCGGGGCATCGGGACCGCGCCGCTCCTCGCGGCTTCGCTCCTCGCGGGAGCCGGAGCCCGAGCCGTCGCGGTCGCGCGCGCCGTCGCGCGGCGGCGTCGGACGCTCGGGCTGGCGCGGGGCCGTGGGCTCCGGGCGGGACCCGGGCCGCTCGTCCCGGTCGGGCCGCTCGCCGCGCTCCGGGCGCGGCGCGGGCCGCGGCTCGCCGCGCTCGGCCGGGGCAGCCCGCTCCGGCGCCCGCTCGCGCGGCTCGGGCCGTTCGGCCGGCCGCTCCCGGGGCTCGGGGCGCGGCGCGGCCCGCTCCGGAGCCCGCTCACGCGGCTCGGGGCGCTCGGCGCCGGGACCGCGCCCTCCGGGGGCTCCGCGCTCGGGCGCGCCCCGGTCGGGGCCCCCGCGCTCCGCGCCCCCACCCCGCTCCGGCGGTCCGCCGCGCTCGGGGCCGCCGGCCTGCGCCATCTCGATGCGTCCCGCCTCGGTGCGTCCCACGGCCGGATCCGCGAGGGCCCGCCCGCCGGGCAGGGGCTGGAGCAGCAGGGCAGGCAGGATCGTCCCGGTCAGGAGCAGGGCGCGGACAGGCCGCATCAGGTCACCTCGCGTCAGGCCAAAGGTCCATGCGAACAGCGACGGGCCGGAATGGTTCCCGGGCCGGCGCGCCGCGGCGCGTTGCACGCCCCGGCGTTTCCCGGGAGAATGCCGGCCTCGGCAGAATCGCGTGGGCGGTTCTGCCGAGGCTTTGATGCTGCATCATTTCTCCTGCCGAACCGGCGACCGCTTCGGCACCGGCCGATCAGGCGGCACCGGCCGATTCGGCCGGCGGAATGATGCTGAGACCGGCGGACGGGGGCGCCCTCTCGTGAGCGAACACATCAGCCCGCGCCAGCAGGACATCCTGGCGCTCGCCCGCCAGCAGGGCCGGGTCAGCGTCGAGGAGCTGGCGGCCCGGTTCGAGGTCTCGCCCCAGACCATCCGCAAGGATCTCAACGAGCTGTGCGACAGCCGGCTCCTGTCGCGCATCCACGGCGGCGCCGTGGTGTCGAGCGGGGTCGAGAACGTCGCCTACGAGGCGCGCCGCCTCGTCGCCCACGCGGAGAAGCGCGCGATCGGGCTCGCCGCCGCGCGGCTGATCCCCCACAGCACCTCGCTGTTCATCAACATCGGCACCACCACCGAGGAGGTGGCCCGCGCGCTCGGCGACCACGAGGATCTCCTCGTCATCACCAACAACCTCAACGTCGCCACCCTGCTCTACCGGAACCCCCGGATGAGCCTGATCCTCGCCGGCGGGCCGGTGCGGCGCACGGACGGCGCGGTGATCGGCTCGGCGGCGGTCGATTTCATCAACCAGTTCAAGGTCGACTACGCGGTGATCGGGGTCTCGGCCATCGACGAGGACGGCACGCTCCTCGACTTCGACTACCGCGAGGTGCGCGTCGCCCGCGCCATCATCGAGAATGCCCGGCGGGTGATCCTGGTGGCCGACCGGCTCAAGCTGGAGCGCTCGGCCCCGATCCGCGTCGGGCATCTCGGCGAACTCGACGCCTTCGTCACCGACGCCCTGCCCTCCGGCCCGCTGCGCGAGCTGTGCGCGGCGCACGGGGTCAGGCTGGTGGAGACGGAGGCGACGGCCGGCGGCGTCGGCACGGAGGAGGAAGGCGCCCCGCCCGGTGCGCGAGAGTCGCTGTCCCTCCCGGGCTAGAAGGCGCCCCTTCGCCGGCTACCCACCCTGCCGATGACAAGCGCGGGCACCCCTCTCCCGCACGGGAGAGGGGTGCCCGCGCTGCCCGCGCGCGATGACACACGTGCGCGTGTCCGTCGGCGAGGCGCGGCCCTCACCCCCGCGGCATCGGCCGCCAGTTCGGCGGGGCCATCTCGAAACCCTCGAACCGGAAGCCCGGCGCCACGGTGCAGCTCACCAGCGTCCAGGCCCCGAGGCTGGCGGCGGTCTGCCAGTGGCCGGCCGGAACCACGATCTGGGGCCGCTGGCCGCGCGCGAGGTCGGGGCCGAGATGCTGGGCGTGCGCGTCGTGGCCGTTGGGGCTCATGGTCAGGACGAGGGGCGCCCCCGCGTGCCAGAGCCAGATCTCGGCCGCGTCGACCCGGTGCCATTCCGAGGTCTCGCCGACGTCGAGCAGGTAGTAGATCGCCGTCGAGGCGGCGCGGCCGTCGATCTCGTGCGGATCGCGAAAGGTTTCGCGGTAATGGCCGCCCTCCGGGTGGGGCTGGAGGCCGAGGTGGCGGATTACCTCGGCGGCGGTGAGGCTGGGGCTGGTCACGGGACGGTCTTCTCCAGGCGTGCGGCCGGTGCCGCCTCGGGCACGAGCCAGCCGCGATAGTGCACCACGAGCCCGGCGAGCGGCAGGCGCACCGGCACGTCGAAGCGGAAGCGGCCCGCCGCGTCGACGGATTCGCGCGCCTCGGAGGCGGGCGCGAGCGCGCGGGGCAGCGGGAGCGGCCCGAGGCGCCAGCCCTCGACCGCGAGGGTGAGGCCGTCGCGGTCGGCCGGCACGGCGAGACGGATCGCGAGGGGGCCGAAGCGCTCGCAGACCCGACCGGGACCCGCGAAGTGCAGGCGGCTGCGGAAGGCGCGCTCGCCGAAGCGGCGGGTCCAGATCTCGCCGTCGCGGTCCGGCGCGATGGTGACGGTGACCGGCACGTCCGCGCCCGCCGGCGGGAAGCCCACCAGCCGGGCGGCGAGCCGCGCGAGCGGGTGCGTCCCGCGCGTCACCGTCGCGCGGCCCCGCAGCGTCAGGGCGCCGCCCCGGCCATGCACCGCCCGCAGGGGCTCGGGCATCTCCGCGAAGGCCGGGCCGAGCACGCGGGCGAAGAGCGGCCCGTCGCACGTCACCGTCGTGCGGATGCGGTGGCGTGCCATCTCGGCCTCGATCGCCGCGAGATCGAGCACGCCGACGCAGGGACCCGCGCCCGGCGGCAGCGGCGGGCCGTCGAGCCAGCGGCGCACCAGCGCGAGCGCCGGCAGGGTCGGCACGAACGGGCCGTCCCCGGCCTCCGCCACGAGCGTCCACGTCGCCGCGACGGGCTGACCGGCGCCGTCCTCGCCCTGCGCCCGCACCACCATGCCGCCTCGGTCGGAGCCGAGCCGATCGACGAGGCCCGCCACGCGCAGGAACGGCCGCGCGAGGGGCAGGAGCGAGGGCAGGAGCCGCAGCCGCACCGGCAGGCTCGCGAGCCAGAGCCCGAGATGCAGAGCCCCGAGTTCGAGCCCGGCCCGGAAGAGGACGGTGCGCGCGGTCGGGAAGCGCGTGGGCAGGATGTCGAGGTCGGGCGTCTCGCAGAGCGAGACGAGGCGGCGGCCGAGGCCCGGGATGGCGGAGCGCCCGGTGAGTCCCCAGCCGGGCCGCGCCTCCCAGGCGCCGTCGCGCCAGACCCGCACCGGCCGGCCCGCGTAGGAGAGGATCGCCCGCATCACCGACAGGCCACGCGGGGCGCGGTTGCCGGGGGTGATCGCGACCTCGATCGCGTCCACGCGCTGCCAGCCGGCGGTGAGCCGGTCGAGCACGGCGTTCGACAGGGCGGGCGTGGTGCTGGCGCCGGTCAGCGCCGACACGCCGGCCGCCCGCGCGGCGGCGTCGAGCGCCGGGAAGCCGGCCACGAAGTCGCGCGCATCGGCGAGGTCGGCGTAGGGCAGCCCGGCCGCGATCGCCGCGCGGGCGAGCGCATAGGGGTCGCCGCCCCGCGCCGTTGCCTGGTACGGACCGGCCGCGTCGACGATCCCGGCGAGCTCAAGCGACCGCAGCGCCTCCGCGTCGGCCCGCGCCGCGTCGAGCCGCACGGCCTCGATGCGCCGGCCGGGATGGGCCCGTGCGACCGCCGCGGCCGTCGCCTCCGCCCGCGCGAGGTCGCGGCCGGCGATCACCACCGTGCAGGCGGTCGCGGCGGCGAGGCCCTCGACGAGGCGGCGGCCGAAGGCGCCCGCGCCCCCGACCACGAGGATGCGCGGCGCCCCGATGCGGGATGCATCCGTCACGGCGCCTCGGTGAGCACGCGGCCGGCGAGCTGCGGCGGCGGCACCGTGCAGGCCGTGCGGCCAAAAAGCCGGTAGCGATTGCGGGCGATCCGGTCGTAGAGCCACTCGGCGAGCGGGCGCGGCAGACGCGTCAGGAACCGCGTCCAGGCCCAGGCCGGCCAGTCGCGCAGCACCGCGGCGGCGGCATCGAGCTTGAAGTAGGCCGTGCCGTCGCGCAGGGCCGCGACCGTCTGCGGATGCTCCGGGTCGATGCCGAGCCGCGCCGCCAGCGCCCGCCCGTAGGGCGACTGCACCGGCACGAAGCGCCAGCGCGCCCCCCGGTCGCGCGCCACCACGAAGCGCACGAAGGCCGAGCAGAGCACGCACACCCCGTCGTAGAGGATCAGCCCGTCGGGCGCCTCCGGGAGCGGACGCGGGCGCCAATCCTCTCGCATCAGAAGCGGTTCTTCCACTCGCGCAGGGCCGTGAACACGGCGGCCGGATCGGAGCCCGGGGGCAGGTTCACGGCGCGGGCCAGGGCCGGCTCGGTGGCACGCAGGAAGGGGTTGGTCGCCTTCTCCTCGCCGAGCGTCGTCGGGATCAGAAAGCGCCCATCGCGCTTCACCCGCTCGGCGAGGTCGGCCCTGGCCTTGAGGTTGCCGTTGCCGGGCTCGGCGGCGAGCGCGAAGCGGGCGTTCGAGAGCACGTAGTCGTGGCCCGAATAGATCGCGGTCTCGTCGGGCAGGGGCAGGAAGCGGCTGAGCGAGCGCCACAGCACCTCGGGCGGGCTCTCCATCACCCGCCCGCAGCCGAGGGTGAACAGGGTGTCGCCCGCGAAGACGAGGCGTTCGCGCTCGAACCAGTAGGTGACGTGATCGGCGCAGTGGCCGGGCGTCTCCCAGACCGCGGCCGCGAGGCTACCCACCGTGACGATGTCGCCCTCCTTCACCCAGGAATCCACCTCCGGCACCGCGTCGCCGGCCTTCTCGGGCGCGGTCACCCGGGCGCCCGTGCGGGCCTTCACCTCGGGGATGCCCTCGACGTGGTCGGCGTGGCGGTGGGTGACGAGGATGTCGGTGAGGCGCCAGCCGGTCTCGTCGAGGGCGCGCAGCACCGGCCCGGCCTCCGGCACGTCGATCGCCGCGCAGGCGCCGCTCGCCGGATCGTGCAGCAGCACGCCGATGTTGTCGCTCCGGCACAGGAAGGTGCGGATCTCAGGCATGGGCGTCTCCCGGGCAAGGTCGTCGGGCACAAGGTAGGGCGGAACGCCCCGCGCGCATCCCTGGCCGGACACGCCCGGCTCCACGGCCTCGTCCCGGGCGCGGCGCCGGGGAATTCCGGGGAGCCGGGCGCCTGTTGCGGTCTCCCGCCTTGCCGCGCGGGCCGACAGCACCCATTGATGACCCGTCCAGCGGCGCGGCGCAGAGGGTCGGATCGTCCGGCGCTCGGCGCGGCGCCGCGCGAGTTCTCCGGGCCCGATTGTCCGTGCTGATGAGCGTCGACGTCACAGACCTGCGCGCCTTCTACAGCGGCCCCCTCGGCGCGGTGACGCAGCGCCTCGTCGGCCGCAACCTGCACCGCTTCCTCGGCTCCGTGTCGGGCCTGCGGGTGCTCGGGCTCGGCTACGCGGTGCCCTATCTCGGCCCGGTGCGGCACGCGGCCGAGCGGACGCTGGCCTTCATGCCGGCCACGCAGGGCGTGGTGAACTGGCCCGGCACCGGACGCTCGGCCTCGGCCCTCGTCGACCCGACCATGATGCCGCTGCCGGAGGCGGCGGTGGACCGGGTGATCCTCGTCCACGCCATCGAGGCGGTGGAGAGCCCGGCCGAGCTGCTGCAGGAGGTCTGGCGCATCCTCACCCCGGGCGGGCGGCTGGTGCTGGTGGTGCCCAACCGCCGCGGCCTGTGGGCGCGCCGCGACGCCACGCCCTTCGGCCACGGCCAGCCCTACAGCCGCTCGCAGCTCGGCCGCCTGATGCGCGAGACGCTGTTTTCCCCCGAGGCCTGGGCCGAGACGCTCTACGTGCCGCCGGTCGAGAGCTGGCTGACGCTGCGCACGGCGAGCGCCTGGGAACGGGTCGGCACCGGCCTGTCGCTGCCCTTCGCGGGACTGCACGTGGTGGACGCGATCAAGCAGCTCCACCGCCCCGTCACCGTGCAGGCCCGCCGCGCCGCGCGCCTCGGCACGCCGGTGCTGGTGCCCTCCCCGGCGCCCGTCCCCGGCGGAGTGTGAGCCCCGCGATGCTGCCCGGTCTCGACGCCGCGCTCCAGAGTTTTCTCCTGGCGCTGCCGGCCCTTTTCTCGATCGTCAATCCGCTCGGCGGCGCGCTGATCTTCGCGGAGGTCACGGGCACGCGCACGCATGCCGAGCGGGCGCTGCTCGCCCGGCGCATCGGGCTCTACGCCGCGATCGTGATGCTGGTCTCGCTCTGGGCCGGCGCGGCGCTGCTCAACTTCTTCGGCATCTCGCTCGCGGCCCTGCGCATCGCGGGCGGGCTGGTGGTGGCCGCCCAGGCGTGGCGGCTCCTGGCGGTGCCGGAGGAGCGTGAGGCGCGCAAGGCCGAGCAGGCCGCGCCGGCCCGCGGCCAGGAGCTGGCGGGCTCGCTCGACGAGATCGCGTTCTTCCCCCTGACCCTGCCCTTCACCACCGGCCCGGGCACCATCTCGGTCGCGATCGCGCTGGGCGCGGCCCGGCCGGAGAGCGGACCGGGCCAGTGGGGCTTCCTCGCGGGCGCCTCGGTGGCGGCGCTCGCCATCGCGCTCGCGGTGCGGGTCGCCTACGCCTCCGCCGACCGGGTGGTCGAGCGCATCGGCCACGCCCGGGCGCGGGTGCTGGGGCGGCTCTCGGCCTTCCTGCTCCTCTGCGTCGGCACCCAGATCACGCTCACGGGCGTGACGGACGTGCTCGGCCCCCTGCTGGCGGCGCGCCCCCACTGAGCCCCCGTGATGGGCGGCGCCTTGGCAAGCCGGCGGCGCTTTGGCAAGCCGGCGGCGCCTTGGCAGCCGGCGTCCCGGCCTGTACCACGCAGGCGCGGCCCGGGCGGCCGGGCGGAACGAGCGTTGAGGACGCGATGCGTCTCGTGGTGGTGGGCGCTTCCGGGCGCATGGGCCGGATGCTGATCCAGGCGATCGCCGGGACCGGGGGCTGCACGCTCGCGGGCGCGGTCGAGCGCGAGGGGGCGGAGGCGGTCGGCCAGGATGCCGGAACCCTGGCGGGGCTGCCGCCCCTCGGCGTGGCCGTGACCGACGACCCCCTGCGGGTCTTCGCCGAGGCCGACGGCGTCCTCGACTTCACGGCGCCGGCCGCCACCGTTTTCTACGCCGAACTCGCCGCCCAGGCGCGCATCGTCCACGTGGTCGGCACCACCGGCCTGCAGCCGGACGACCTGGCCAAGCTCGCGGCGGCGGCGCGCCACGCGCGCATCGTGCGCTCGGGCAACATGTCGCTCGGGGTCAACCTGCTGGCCGGCCTCGTGCGCAAGGTCGCGGCGACGCTGGGCGAGGACTTCGACATCGAGATCCTGGAGATGCACCACCGCCACAAGGTGGACGCGCCCTCAGGCACCGCGCTGCTCCTCGGCGAGGCGGCGGCCGAGGGCCGCGCGGTGGCGCTCGCCGAGCGCAAGGTGGCGGTGCGCGACGGGCACACCGGCGCGCGCCCGCCCGGCAGCATCGGCTTCGCGACCCTGCGCGGGGGCAGCGTGGTGGGCGACCACAGCGTGATCTTCGCCGGCGCCGGCGAGCGCATCGAACTCGGCCACCGGGCCGAGGACCGGGGCATCTTCGCCCGCGGCGCCGTCAGGGCCGCCCTGTGGGCGCAGGGCCAGCCCCCCGGCCTCTACGGCATGAACGACGTCCTGGGCCTCTGAGCCCTCAATCACGGAGCGACACGGCAGATTATGGAGCGCCTCCTCGTCCTCGCGCGGCACGGCCAGAGCGAGTGGAACCTCAAGAACCTCTTCACCGGCTGGCGCGACCCCGGCCTCACCGACCTCGGCGTGGCGGAAGCGCGGGCGGCGGGGCGGCGGCTGAAGGCCAAGGGCATCCGCTTCGACGTCGCCTTCACCTCAGACCTCGGCCGGGCGCAGCGCACCGCCGCCCTGATCCTGGAAGAGATCGGCCAGCCCGACCTGCCCACCATCGCGGACGCGGCGCTGAACGAGCGCGACTACGGCGACCTCGCGGGCCTCAACAAGGACGACGCCCGGGCGCGCTGGGGCAAGGAGCAGGTCCACCTCTGGCGCCGCTCCTACGACGTGCCGCCGCCGGGCGGCGAGAGCCTGAAGGACACGGTGGCCCGCGTGCTGCCCTACACCATGCGCGAGATCATGCCGCGCGTGATGCGCGGCGAGCGGGTGCTGGTGGCCGCCCACGGCAATTCGCTGCGCGCCCTCGTGATGGTGCTCGACGGCCTCACCACCGAGACGATCCCCAGCCTCGAACTCGCGACCGGCGTCCCCCTCGTCTACCACCTCAACGCCGACACCACGGTCGCCAGCAAGGACGTGCTCGACCGCGACGCGTGAGGGCAAGGGATCCCCTCTCCCGCACGGGAGAAGGGGATCCCCTGCCCTCGCATCCGCCCGACGCTCACGCCCGCCGCAGGCGCAGCGCGTTGCCGACCACGAACACGCTCGACAGGGCCATGGCGCCCGCGGCGAAGACCGGCGAGAGGAGCGGGCCGCCGAACGCGTGCAGGGCGCCGGCCGCGACCGGGATGAGGGCGGCGTTGTAGGCGAAGGCCCAGAAGAGATTCTGGCGGATGTTGCGCATGGTGGCGCGCGACAGGGCCAGCGCCTCCGCCACCCCGGCGGGGTCGCCCCCCATGAGCACCACGTCGGCGCTCTCCACCGCCACGTCCGTGCCGGTGCCGAGCGCGATGCCGACATCCGCCTCGGCGAGCGCCGGCGCGTCGTTGATGCCGTCGCCCACGAAGGCGACCGGACCGTGGGCCGCGCGCATCTCCCGCACCGCCGCGAGCTTGCCCTCGGGCAGCACCTCGGCGCGCACGCTCGCGAGGCCGAGCGTCCGGGCGATGCCCTCCGCATTGCGCCGGTCGTCGCCGGTCACGAGCGCGACGGCGAGGCCCTGCGCCCGCAGCGCCCCGACCGCCGCGGCGGCCGTCGGCTTCACCGGGTCGGCCACGGCCAGGATCGCCGCCAAGCGCCCGTCGAGGGCGACGTAGAGCGGCGAGCGGCCGGCCTGCCCCAGCCGCTCCGCCGCCTCGGCGAAGGGCGCGACGGCAAGGCCGAGGCGGGCCATGTGGCGCGCCGCCCCCACCGCCACCGCCCGCCCGCCGGCTTGGCCCGTCAGGCCGAAGCCCGGCACGGCCTCGAACGCCTCGACGATCGGCAGCGCGAGGCCGCGCGCGTGGGCCGCCTCGACCACCGCGCGGGCGAGCGGATGCTCGGAGCGGGCTTCGAGGGCGGCGGCGTGCGCCAGCGCCGCGTCGGCGTCCTCGCCGGGCGCGGCGATCAGGTCGGTGAGGGCCGGCCGGCCCTCGGTGAGGGTGCCGGTCTTGTCGAAGGCGAGCGCGCGCACGCCCTCCAGCGCCTGGAGGGCGGCGCCGTTGCGGAAGAGCACCCCGCGCTCCGCCGCGCGGCCGGTGCCGACCATGATCGAGGTCGGGGTCGCGAGCCCCATCGCGCACGGGCAGGCGATGATCAGCACCGCGATGGCGTTGACGAGGGCGAGCCCGAGCGAGGGGCCCGGCGCGAGCAGGAGCCACGCCAGGAAGGTGAGGAGGGCGAGCCCCAGCACCGCGGGCACGAACCAGCCGGTCACCCGGTCGACCGTGGCCTGGATCGGCAGCTTGGCGCCCTGCGCCGCCTCGACCATGCGGACGATCTGGGCCAGCACCGTGTCGGCCCCGACCCGCTCCACCGCCACGTCGAGGCTGCCGGTGCCGTTGACGGTGCCGCCGGTGACCGGCGCCCCGGGATCCTTGCGCACCGGCACCGGCTCGCCGGTGATCATGCTCTCGTCCACCGCGGAGGCGCCGGCCACCACGCGTCCGTCAGCGGGCAGGCGCTCGCCGGGGCGCACGCGCACCCGGTCGCCGGGGCGCAGGTCGGCCACCGGCACCTCGGCCTCGGCGCCGTCGCGCAGGAGCCGCGCGGTCCTGGGGCTGAGCCCGACGAGGCGCACGATCGCCGCGCCGGTGCGGCCCTTCGCCCGCGCTTCGAGGAAGCGCCCGAGCAGGATCAGCGTGACGATGAGGACGGAGGCCTCGAAATAGACGTGGGCGGTGCCGGCCGGCAGGAGGTGCGGCGCCAGCACGGCGACGAGCGAGTAGCCGTAGGCCGCCCCGGTGCCGAGCGCCACCAGCGCGTTCATGTCCGGATGGCCGCGCAGCAGGCCGGGCACTCCGCGCCGAAAGAAGCGGCGCCCCGGCCCCGCGAGCACCAGGGTCGCGAGGAGAGCCTGGAGCGCGTCGCCCCAGCCCGCCGGCAGCAGGGCGTGGCCGACGAGGTGCTGGCCCATGTCGAGAAGGACGACCGGAAGCGACAGCAGGCCGGCCCATGTCAGGTCGCGGCGCAGCGCGTCCGCCTCGCCGGCGCCGGCCGGCGCCTCCGGGCGGGTCTCCGGCAGCGGCCGCAGGGCGTAGCCCGCCCGGGCCACCGCCTCCTCCAGCGCCGCCGCCGCGACGAGGCCGTCCGGATGGCGCACGCGCACCCGGCCGGTGGCGAGATTGGCGCTGGCCTCGCGCACCCCCGGCACCGCGCGCAGCACCCGCTCGACCCGCCCAGTGCACGACGCGCAGGTCATGCCCTCGACCGCGAATTCGCTCGTGCGCTCCGGGATGGCGTAGCCCGCATCCGCCACCGCCTCCGCGACCGCCCCCGGATCGTTGTCGGGAGCGAGATCGAGGGTGGCGCGGCCCGTCGCGAGATTCACGGCGACGCCGGAGACGCCCGGCACCGCGCGCAGCACCCGCTCGACGCGGCCGGTGCAGGACGCGCAGGTCATCCCCTCGACGGGGAGGCTGAGGCGGCGGGCGGGGGCGGTCATGGCGGAGGATCCTGGCACAGCATCGCATGTGGCGCGCGGCGAGGCGAGGCGGCACAGGCGCCAGCTCCGCAGCACCCCTGCGCCGTGAACATGGTTTCGCCGCGCTGGCGCGAGACAGCGCGGGGATGCGACCGATCGGATTGAAGCGGGCCTGCGGCGCCCGCGCGGCCCTGCTGGCAGCGCTCGCGGGCGTGCCCCCGGCGACACCGGCCCTGGCCCATCCGCACGTCTGGGTGCAGGCGCGCACCGAGATCGTGCTCGACGAGGCCAAGGGCCTGGTGGCGCTGCGCCTTGCCTGGACCTTCGACCCGGCCTACTCGGCCTTCGCGGTGCTGAACCTCGATTCGAAGCGCGACGGGGTGCCCGACCCCGACAAGCTGGCGGAACTCGCCCGCAGCCGTGCCCAGGCGCTCGGCGAGGGCGGATCCTTCGTGCAGGCGAAGCTGAACGGCCGGCCCCTGCGCCTCGCCCCGCCGGCGGAGGCCCGCGCCACCTACCGGGACGGACGCCTCACCCTCTCCTTCACCCTGGCGCCGGAAGCGCGCGGCGAGGCCGTGCGCACCCTCGTCCTCGCCACGCTCGACCCGGATTTCTACGTCGCCTTCGGGCTCCCGCCCGAGGCCGACGCGGTGCGGCTCGCGGGCGGGCCGTCCTGCCTCCTCAAGGTCACCCGGCCGGCCCGGGAGGCGCGCGAGGGCGAGCAGATCATCCCGGACGCCGAGGCGACGGCCCGCCCGGCGGCCGCGGCGACGACGGGGGCGGACTACGCCGGGCGGGTGCTCGTCGCCTGCCCGTGAGCCGGATGCTCGGGGCGATGGCGCCGGCGGCGCGATGCCGTCCCGGTCAGATTCCCTGGCCGCCCGAGACCTCGATGCGCTGGGCGTTCACCCACCGGTTGTCCTCGGTGAGCAGGCTCGCGATCATCGGCCCGATGTCGTCGGGCACGCCGACGCGGCCGAGCGCCGTCAGGCCCGCGAAGAGCCGGTTGATCTCCGCGTCGTCGCGCACCGTGCCACCGCCGAAATCGGTCTCGATGGCGCCGGGCGCCACCGTGTTGACCGCGATCCCGCGGCTCCCGAGCTCCTTGGCCATGTAGCGGGTCAGCACCTCGACCGCGCCCTTCACGGCCGCGTAGGCGCCGTAGCCGGGGAAGCACACCCGGGTCAGGCCCGAAGACAGGTTCACGATGCGACCGCCGTCGGCCAGCAGCGGCAGCAGGGACTGGGTGAGGAAGTAGACGCCCTTGAAGTGGACGTCGACCAGCCGGTCGAACTGCGCCTCGGTGGTCTCACCGATCAGGGCGTGCTCGCCGTGACCGGCGTTGTTCACGAGGTGGTCGAAGGTCTCGCGGCCCCAGGTCTCGCGCAACGCCGTCCGCAGCCGCTCGGTGAAGGCGGCGAAGGCGCCGACGTCGCCGGTGTCGAGCTGCAGCGCGACGGCCGTGCGGCCCATGGCCCGGATCTCCGCGACCACCCCCTCGGCCTCGTCGGCGCGGCTGCGGTAGGTGAGGACGACGTCGCCGCCGCGGCGGGCGACGCTCAGCGCGGTGTTGCGGCCCAGCCCGCGGCTGGCCCCGGTGACGAGGGCGATCTTGGTCATGAATCGGCTCCGTTGGTGTGGCTGCCCCGGTATGCCGCCCCGGCGCCGACGCCTGTTGCCGGAAGCTCGCCGATTCTTGCCTGATCCTCCGAAAGGCGGTGTTGCCGCGCGGGCGATGGGCTACACCTTCCCGCCATGACGACGCTCCTCGCCGCCGTTCGCCGCCACGCGGAGGCGCACCCGAATGACGCCGGCGTCAGTGCGACCCCCATCCCGGGTCTCTCGACGGTGCGCGCGACCGCGCCCAGCGGTCTCCTCCACGACGTCTCGCGGCCCCTGGTCTGCCTGGTGCTTCAGGGCCGCAAGCACGTGACCATGGGGACGCGGGACTTCGATTTCGGGGCCGGCGACTCGCTCCTGATCACCGCGGACGTGCCGACGGTGAGCCAGATCACCGCGGCCAGCCTCGCGGCGCCCTATCTCTCGCTCGTGCTGGAGCTCGACCCGGCCGTGATCGCCGACCTGGCCGCGCAGATGCCGGCCGAGCCCCCGGCCGACCCCGTGCCGGTCCGAGTCGACCCCACCGACGCGGAGACGGCCGACGCGGCCCTGCGCCTGATGCGGCTCCTCGACCGGCCGGCCTCGCTCCCGGTGCTGGGCGCGCCGCTCGTGCGCGAGATGCACTACTGGCTCCTGGCCGGCCGGCACGGGGCCGCCATCCGGCGCCTGGGCTGGCCGGACGGTCACGTGGAGCGGATCACGCGCGCGGTCGCGCTGCTCCGGGCCGAGTTCGCCAAAGATCTCCCGGTCGAGCGGCTGGCGGCCGTCGCCGGGATGAGCCCGTCGTCGTTCCATCAGCACTTCCGGGCCGTGACCTCGCTCTCGCCGCGGCAGTTCCAGAAGCACCTGCGCCTGATCGAGGCGCGGCGGCTACTGGTCTCCGAGGGCCTGTCGGCGAACAACGCCGCCTTCGCGGTCGGCTACGAGAGTATGTCGCAATTCACGCGCGAGTACGGCCGCCTGTTCGGCCTCTCGCCCGTCCGGGATGCCAAGGCGATCAGGAGCCTCGCGACGGCGGCGGCCTGAGCGCGGCGCCGGTCGGGACGGGGGCGCTGATCTCATCGAGATGGCGATCCATCGGTCGGGCGGACGGACCCACGCGGTGCAGCACGACAGGAGAGACCGGACATGGCGACCGTGACACTGTGGAGCGATGCCGAGGCCGAGGCCGACCCGCGCGTCAAGGCCGTGTTCGACGACATCCGGGCGACCCGCCGCTCGGAGTTCATCAACAATTTCTGGCGCGGCCTCGCCAACCAGCCGGCGGTCCTGGAGCGTACCTGGGCGAGCCTGAAGCAGGTCATGGCCGCGGACGGCGCGCTCGATCCCTTGACCAAGGAGCTGATCTACATCGCGGTCTCGACCGCGAACGGATGCAGCTACTGCATCCACTCGCACACCGCCGCGGCCCGCGCCAAGGGGATGACCGACGCCCAGCACGGGGAACTGCTCGCCGTGATCGGCATGGCGGCCGAGACCAACGCCCTCGTGACTGCCATGCAGCTCCCGGTGGATCGGGAGTTCGAGGCCTGACGGGCCGGGGCCGGTGATGAGGCGGGTGTGCGCGGGGCCTGGATGGGTCGCAAGTGGGCCTTCGAACGGCCACGCCGATGGTGGCCGAACCCTCTGGTCAGGACCCGAGCCGCTTGGCCGAATGAATGGCCGCTGGGGGTGGAAACCGGGCCTTCACCCCACACGTCGGTCGAGACGGAACGCCGATCGTTGGAAGCCCATCGCCTGATAAAACGCATGAGCATCAGCACGACCGAGGCCGGTCGTCAATTCAAGGGTATCGCAGTTGGCTTCTTTCGCGAGGTCGTAGGCGAAATCGACAAGCTTATGTCCAATGCCGCGCCTACGAGCATCCTCGGCGACGACGAGCGTCGTGATCCTGGCCAGAGGCCGCGGATAGAACAGCAGGGGCGCGATGTGGATCGCGATGAGTCCAACAGCCTTGCCCGCTGGTGTCTCAGCCAGGAACGCCCGATCAACATCGCGGCGAGAGATTAATCTCATCCGTCGTTCAATCTCTTCTGCGGAAGGATCGAACCCGAGCCCGCGCATGAGGACAGCCACCACCTGGGCATCGCGCGTCTCGATGCTGCGCACCCGAACGTCCATTGGGGCACCCTTCGGCACGACCATGCGGGCGAAGATGCACGTGTGCCATGAGTGAGCAAGGAACCGCCGCTATGGGTCGGAACCAATCCTCGCACGGTCAAGCCGATCGGGTTCGCGCCTCCCCCGCCGGCTCCTCGGGCAGGGCCGGGATCGCCGCCCGGAAGGTCGAGCCCTGGCCCGGCTCGCTCTCGATGGTGAGGCGCCCGCGGTGGCGGTTGAGGATGTGCTTGACGAGGGCGAGGCCGAGGCCGGTGCCGCCCTGCTGGCGGCTCGACGCGGCATCGACCCGGTAGAAGCGCTCGGTCAGGCGCGGCACGTGCTCGGGGGCGATGCCGGGGCCGTCGTCCCGCACCGCCACCTCGACCTGGGCCGGGCGGCCCTCGGCCCCCGGCCGGCGCGCCACCGCGATCTCGACCTGGCCGCCGCCGTACTTCACGGCGTTCTCGACGAGGTTTTCGACGAGGCGCAGGATCTCGTCGCGCTCGCCGAGCACGCGGTGCGGCCCCTCCCCAGCCGTCAGCGTGACGCGCGCGCCGCGCTCCAGGGCGAGCGGGCTCAGGGCATCGACGATCTGGCGGGCGAGCGGCACCACGTCGACCGGCGTGGTCGGGGGCACGTGGGCGCGCAGCTCGATGCGCGAGAGCGAGAGCAGGTCGTCGATGAGTCGCGTCATGCGCAGGGCCTGCTCGCGCATGATGGCGAGGAAGCGCTCGCGCGCGGCCGGATCGTTGCGGGCCGGCCCCTGCAGGGTCTCGATGAAGCCGAGCAGCGAGGCGAGCGGGGTGCGCAGCTCGTGGCTGGCATTGGCCACGAAGTCGACCCGCATCGTCTCCAGGCGCTTGGCCGAGGTGAGGTCGCGCAGGAACAGCACCACGTTCGGCGGCCGGTCCGACCCCGCCGCATCCTGCATGGCGCCGATCTGCACCTCGAAGGTGCGCTCGGTCGGCACCCGCGGCGCGTAGACGGTCTTGAGCGGCTCGCCGCTGTGAAGCACCGTCTCGATGCCGTCGAGCACCTCCGGGTCGCGCAGCGCGAAGGAGAGCGGGTACTTCGCCCGCAGGGCCGGCAGCAGGGCGCGGGCGGCGGCATTGGCCTCGATCACCAGCGCCCGGCGGTCGATCAGGATCACCGGGTCCGGGATGTTGGCGAGCAGCGCCTCGGCGAGGCTGTGGCGGGCCTCGCGGGCGGCCTCGGACCGCGGACGCGGCGCCGGCCCGCGCGGGCTCGCCAGCCAGCCGCCGAGCAGCACGGCGAGCGCCGCCCCGGCGCAGAGCCAGGGATCGAGGCCGCGGTCGAAGGCCGCCACCGCGAGGACGAGGAGCCCGGCGATGAGCGCGCCGCGCCACGCCGCCCGGTGGGCGCTCGGACCGGGGCGGGGATCGGCCAGGGAGGGCACGGCGGCTCAGCTCTCGGGTGCGCCTTCGGCCCCGTCGTCGTCCGGGGCCTCGCGCGGGGTGAGGCGGACCCGCTTGGCGATCTCGTAGGCGCCGAGCGCCGCAAGCGCGACCACGAACGGGACGAGGTAGTAGCAGACCCGGAACAGCAGCAGCGCGCCGAGCACCGACTCGCGCGGCAGCCCCGAGAGGGCGAGCAGGATCGTGGCCTCGAACACCCCGAGCCCGCCGGGCGCATGGCTGGCGATGCCGAGCATCGCGGCGACCACGTAGATCGCCAGAAAGGTCTCGAAATTGACCCCGTGGCCGGGCGGCAGCAGCACGTAGAGCACGCCCGCCGCCGCGCAGACGTCGCCCGCCCCGACCAGCATCTGGCTCAAGGAGAGGCGGAGGCCCGGCAGTTCGAGGCGCCAGCCCTTCACCCTCACGCTGCGCCGCTTCACCGTGACCCAGGCGAGGTAGGCGAGCACGCCCGCGAGCGCCGCGAGGCCCAGGCCGAGGTTGAAGCGCGTGCTGGTGTAGGTGAGGCGCGTCAGCGGTTCGGCCTCGCGCAGCAGGCTCAGGCCGAGCACCGCCCCCATGCCGAGCCAGAAGGTGAAGCCCGCCACGATGGTGAGAGCCGCGATCCGCCCCGGGCTGAGGCCCTGGCCGGAATAGATCCAGTAGCGGATGGTGCCGGCGGTGAGCAGCGGGAAGCCCAGGTTGAAGCTCACCGCGTAGCTGGTGAACGAGGCGAGTGCCGTCGTGCGGTAGGGCACCCGGATGGCGAGCTGGCGCAGCGCCAGCGCGTCGTAGCAGGTGAGGAAGAGGTAGCTGACGCAGACGAGCAGGATCGCGAGGCTGACCTGCTCGACCGTCGCGGCCGTGAAGGCGGTGCGCAGCTCCGACCACGTCACCGTCGAGACGAGCTCGTACAGAACACCCAGCGAGATCAGGAAGAGCACGGCGCTCGCGGCGGTGCCGATCCAGGCGTAACGGCGCCGGTGCCGGCCGGCCTTGTCGCCGGATCCGGCGCCGACGGGTGCACCCGGATCCTGGCCCGCCGGATCGGCGTCGCGCGGCGGCACGGTCGGTGCAGCCCGGGCGAGATGCTTATCCTGGGTGGCGAGATTCATGTCGTCGGCGTCCGACTCCGCTGGCCGCCGGCCGCGCTCCCGTCCAGGACGGCGTGCTCCGCCAGCACCTTCGGCGGCACTCCGACCGAGCCCCGCTTGTGACCGCCATTTAGGCGCTCCCGGACGGGATGGCCAGACGGACAGGAGGGGAAGGCGCATCCGTGAGGCGGCGGGCGGCCTCGCCGAGACCGGCCCGGATGCGCGCGGGCACGGCCGGGCTGGTGCAGACGTAGGTCGGGCTCGGATGCGGCACGCCGATGACGGGCACGTCCGGCCGCGCGGCGGCCAGCACCGGCGCGAGGGTCTGGGCCACGCGGCCGGAGAGCACCGCGACGGCGAGACGCGGCATCAGGTCGAGGAGCGGGACGAGGTAGGGCACGGCCTCGCGGATCTCGCCGGTGCGCGGCGCGCGGTTGCGGGCGCCCGGCGCGTGGATGACCCAGGGCACCGCGTTCCAGATCAGCGTGTCGGTGCGCGCGAGGCCGGCCTCGGCGAGAAAGCGGAAGAGGTTGGCGCTCGTCCCGGTGGGGTTGTCGCGCGACACGAAGGCCGTGCGGCCGATGCTGGGGCCGGGAGTTTCGAGCAGCAGCAGGAGGCGCGCCGCGACGCCACCGTCGAGGGGATCGGGCTCGGGGACCGGCGCGCCGCGCTCGGCCCGGATGCGTGCGGCAAGGGCGCGCAGGGGCGCGAGGTGGGGCGCGTCGAGCAGCGCACGCCGCGCCGCCACGGCCGCCGGGTCGGCGAGGGTTTTGGGGTGGGTGGGCGGCGGGGCGGGGACCGGCTCAGGCATGGGTGAGTGAGCCGCCGCACCGCCACCGAAAGAAGCGCGGGGAACCCTTCTCCCGTGCGGGAGAAGGGCAGGGATGAGGGTCCCGGGAGGGTGCCGCAGTGAAGTGCTGAGGGTGGTGAGGGGAGGGGAACGAGTCAGGATTCGGCACCCCCCTCAGTGCTGGTAGCGGCAGCGTTCCGCCGGCTTGCTGCACCCTCCCGGGACCCTCACGCGGGATCTTCGATCCCCTGCCCCTCTCCCGCTCGGGAGAGGGGATCCCGCGCCTGATTCGGATGCGCCCGTGCGCCTCATTCCGCCTGCTGGTCATCCCGCCTCTCCCCGCTGAACCGGGCCAACGGTCGCGCCCGGTCCCCGGTTCACGGCGCGAACTGGGCCCCCAGGCTGTAGGCGTCGCCCCGGAAGGTCTGGCGCACGTAGGTGAGGGTCTCGACGCCCCGCCACGTGCGGCGCTCGACGGACAGGCAGGCGCCGCCGGGGGGAAGGCCGAGCGCCCGGGCGAGGCGCGGGGCGGCGTTGATCGCGGTGATGCGGTGCTCGGCCTGGGTCCAGGGCACGTGCCGCAGCAGCCACGTGCCGGGGGGCACCGCCGCGAAATCCGTCTCCGCGGCGGCCGGCACGGCCGCGAGGCTGATCAGCCGCTCCTCGAAGGCGAAGGGGCGCCCGTCCGCGAGGTGGCGGCAGGTGAGGTCGAGGAGGGGCTGCCCGGGCGTCAGGCCGGCCGCCGGGGGCTCGTGGGCGCCTGCCTCGCGCGTGCGCCGGTCGATCAGCTCGAAGGCGTAGGCCTCCCCGCGGCCCTCGATCTCGGCCGGGATGTCGGGGATGCGCAGCACCGCCGATTGCAGCACGGGCTGGGCCACGAAGGAGCCCGCGCGGCGGCGGCGCTCGATCAGCCCCGCCTCGGCGAGGCCGGCCAGCGCCTTGTTCACGGTCATGCGCGAGCAGCCGTACAGGGCCGACAGCTCGGATTCGTAGGGAATGCGGTGCCCGGGCGGCCACTCGCCGGACAGGATCCGGGCCTCGATCTCGCCGCGGATGCGCTCGCCCAGCGTCTCCGGCCGGCTCATGCGGTGAGCCTCGCGAGCGTCGAGCGGAAGCGCGCCGCCACCGCCGCGCGGGCCACATGGCGTCCGCCCGCGACCACGCGGCGCCCCGCGCGCCAGACGTGGTCCACCCCGCCGTCGCGCGCGGCGAAGATCCAGCCGTCGAGCCACGCATCCCCGCGCCGCGCCGCGAGCGCCGGATGGTCGGGGTCGAGGGAGACGATGTCGGCGGAATGCCCGACCGCGAGGCCGCCCGGCGCGCCGAGCGCCTGCCCCCCGCCCGCGAGGCAGGCCTCCACCAGCGCCCGGCCGGTCGACGGGTGGGCGGGCGTCGCCGCGACGGCGCGCGCCCGCAGGGTGAGGCGCTGGCCGTATTCGAGGAGCCGCATCTCCGCGGCGGCCGAGATCAGCACGTTCGAGTCGCTGCCGATCCCGAACCGCCCCCCCTCCCCCGCGAAGGCGACGAGCGAAAAAATGCCGTCGCCGAGATCGGCCTCGGTGACCGGGCACAGGCCCGCCACTGCCCCGCTCGCCGCGAAGCGGCGGCGCTCCGCCTCCGTCATGTGCGTGGCGTGGATCAGGCACCAGCGCCGATCGACGCCCGCCCGGTCGAGCAGCAGCTCCACCGGCCGCGCGCCGGTCGCGGCCAGGCATTCCTCGACCTCCCGCACCTGCTCGGCCGCGTGGATGTGGACCGGCCCGCCCTCGGCGAGCGGCAGGATCGCCGCGATGTCGTCCAGGGTCGCGGCGCGCAGGCTGTGGGGGGCGAGGCCCACCACCGCGTCGGGGAGCCCCGCCACCGCCCGGCGGCTCTCGTGCAGCAGCGCCGCGAACCCGTCGCGGTCCGACAGGAAGCGGCGCTGGTCGGGAGTGGGCGGGACGGGGGGGGCGCCCCGCGCCGCCCCGAAGCCGCCATGGGCGTAAAAGACCGGCAGCAGGGTGAGGCCGATCCCGGTCGCATCCGCGGCGGCGGCGATCCGGGTGGCCATCTCGGCCCGGTTCGAGTAGGGCGCGCCCGCCGGATCGTGGTGCAGGTAGTGGAACTCGCCCACGCGGGTGAAGCCCGCCTCCAGCATCTCGACATAGGCCTGGGCGGCGATGGCCTCGGCGTCGTCCGGGTCCATGCGGTCGACGAAGCGGTACATCACCTCGCGCCAGGTCCAGAACGAATCCGGCCCCGATCCCCGCGTCTCGGCGAGGCCCGCCATGCCGCGCTGGAAGGCGTGGCTGTGCAGATTGGGCAGGCCCGGCAGGCCGATCTCCGCCGTCTCGTCGCCCGGCGCGGCCGGCACGCCGCGCGCGACCGCGGCGATGCGCCCATCGCTGATGTCGAGGGCGACGCCCTCGGCCCAGCCGTCGGGGAGCAGGGCGGAGCGGAACCAGAGCCGTGCCATCGATCGCCCTCCGGTGCGCGCTGGACAAGGCTCCGCGCGGCTGATTATGTCTATACATACTCGACGCACGAAGCCACCGGGCCGAAGGGGTGACCCCATGCAGTGCGACCGCATCTGGCGCGGAGCCCGCCTCGCCACCCTCGCGCCGGACCGGCAAGGCCTCGGGATCGTGGAGGACGGGGTGGTGGCGGCCCGCGACGGCCGCATCGTCTATGCCGGGCCGGCTGCCGACGCGCCGCCCCTCGACGCTCCCGAGCAGATCGCCTGCGAGGGCCGCTGGATCACCCCGGGCCTGATCGACTGCCACACCCACCTCGTCTTCGGGGGCGACCGGGCGCAGGAATTCGAGGCGCGGCTCGCGGGCGCGACCTACGAGGAGATCGCCCGGGCGGGCGGGGGCATCGTCTCGACCGTGCGGGCGACCCGCGCGGCCACGCCCGCCGATCTGGTGGCGAGCGCGCTGCCGCGCCTCGACGCGCTGCTGGCCGAGGGCGTCACGACGATCGAGGTGAAGTCGGGCTACGGGCTGTCGCAGGAGGCGGAGGCCGCGAGCCTGCGGGCGGCGCGTGCCCTGGGCGAGGCCCGCCCGGTCACCGTGACGACGACGTTCCTCGGCGCCCACGCACTGCCGCCGGAAGAGACCGACAAGGACCGCTACATCGCGCGCGTCTGCGACGCGATGCTGCCCGCACTGGCGCGGGAGGGCCTCGCCGACGCCGTGGATGCGTTTTGCGAGGGCATCGCCTTCTCGCCCGAGCAGACCGCGCGGGTCTTTGCGGCGGCGAAGGCGCTGGGCCTTCCGGTCAAGCTCCACGCGGACCAGCTCTCGAACCTCGGCGGCGCGGCGCTCGCGGCCCGGTTCGGGGCGCTGTCGGCCGACCACCTCGAATACACCGACGAGGCGGGGGCCGCCGCCATGGCGCGGGCCGGGACGGTGGCGGTGCTGCTGCCGGGGGCCTTCTACTTCATCCGCGAGACCAAGCCTCCGCCGGTCGACCTCTTCCGCCGTCACGGTACCCGCATGGCGCTCGCCACCGACTGCAACCCCGGCTCTTCGCCGCTGACCTCGCTGCTCCTCGTCCTCAACATGGGCGCCACGCTGTTTCGCCTCACGGTGGACGAGTGCCTCGCGGGCGTCACCCGCGAGGCGGCGCGCGCTCTGGGGCGCCTGCCCGAGACCGGCACTCTGGAGCCCGGCAAGTGGTGCGACCTCGCGATCTGGGACATCGCGCGTCCGGCCGAGCTGGTCTACCGGATCGGCTTCAACCCGCTGCACGCCCGCGTCCGGAGGGGCCGATGAGCGACCTCGTCCTCACCCCCGGGGCGGTGCCGCTCGCCGCGTGGCGGGCGGTCCTGGCGGGCGCCGTCCCGCGGCTCGATCCCGCCTGCGCGCCCGTGATCGCGCGGGGCGCCGAGGCGGTGGCGGCGATCGTCGCGCGGGGCGAGCCCGTCTACGGGATCAACACCGGATTCGGGAAGCTCGCGAGCGTGCGGATCGCGGCGGGCGACCTCGCGGCGCTCCAGCGCAACATCGTGCTCTCCCACGCGGCCGGGGTCGGCGATCCCATGCCGGTGCCGGTGGCCCGGCTGATGATGGCGCTCAAGCTCGCGAGCCTCGCGCAGGGCGCGTCCGGCGTCGCGCCGGCCACGGTGGCGCTCCTCGACGCGATGCTGGCGCGGGGCGTCACGCCGGTGGTGCCAGCGCAGGGGTCGGTGGGCGCCTCGGGCGACCTCGCCCCCCTCGCCCACATGACCGCCGCGATGATCGGCGTCGGCGAATGCGAGCACGAGGGCCTCCGCCTGCCGGCGGGCGAGGCGCTGGCGCGGGCGGGCCTCGCCCCCGTGGCCCTGGGGCCGAAGGAGGGCCTCGCCCTCCTCAACGGCACGCAATTCTCCACCGCCTACGCGCTCGCGGGCCTGTTCGGGGCCGAGGACCTGCTGCGCGCCGCGCTGGTGGCGGGCGCGCTCTCGGTCGACGCGGCGCGGGGCTCGGACACGCCGTTCGATCCGCGCATCCACGCCCTGCGCCGCCACCGCGGGCAGATCGAGGCGGCCGACGCCCTGCGCGGCCTGCTCGCCGGCTCCTCCATCCGCGCCTCCCACCTCGTCGGCGACGAGCGGGTGCAGGACCCCTATTGCCTGCGCTGCCAGCCGCAGGTGATGGGCGCCGTCCTCGACCTGCTGCGGCAGGCGGGCGCCACCCTGGAGACGGAGGCCAACGGCGTCTCGGACAACCCGCTGATCTTCCCCGAGACGGGCGAGGCCCTGTCGGGCGGCAACTTCCACGCCGAGCCCGTGGCCTTCGCGGCGGACATGATCGCGCTGGCCCTGTGCGAGATCGGCTCGCTGTCCGAGCGGCGCATCTCGCTCCTCGTCGACCCGGCGCTCTCCTCGGGGCTGCCGGCCTTCCTGACCCCGCGGCCCGGCCTGAACTCCGGCTTCATGATCCCGCAGGTCACGGCGGCGGCCCTGGTTTCCGAGAACAAGCAGCGCGCCCACCCGGCGAGCGTCGATTCGATTCCGACCTCGGCGAATCAGGAGGACCACGTGTCGATGGCCGCCCACGGAGCGCGGCGCCTCCTGCCGATGGTCGAGAACACGACCGCGGTGGTGGCGATCGAGCTGCTGGCGGCCGCGCAGGGCTGCGACTTCCTCGCCCCACTCACGTCGAGCGCCGCCCTGGAGCGGGTCCGCGCCCTCGTGCGGCGCGCGGTGCCGCATCTCGACGAGGACCGCTATGTCCATCCCGACATCGCGGCGGCGGCGGACCTCGTGCGCAGCGGCGCGGTGGCCGAGGCGGCCGGCAGCGCGCTGCCGGGGGTGAGCGGGGCCGCGCCGTGACCCGTGCCGCTCGCCCACGCCGCCCGACCCGAAGCCTCGACAACCGGGCCGGTGACGCCACGGTAGCGCGTCGTGATCACGAGCTTCCGCAGCAAGGCACTCAAGCGGTTCTGGACGCGGAGCGATGCCCGCGGCCTGCGCCCGGATTGGGTCGGGCGGATCGAGCGCCAGCTCGACCTGCTGGATCGGGCGGAGCGCCCCGAGGACATGGACATCGTGACCTACGGCTTCCACGCTCTGATACGAGATCCGGACGATCAGTTCGGATCTCGTATCAGACAGCCCGCGCGGCGCCTGAGCGAAGCCGAAATCCGCATCGCGAAGCGATCAATCGGATTTCGTATGACCGGAGACCGGGCTGGCCGCTATGCGGTCACCGTCTCCCGCAACTGGCGGCTGACCTTCGCGTTCGATGGACGGGACGCCGTGGACGTCGACCTGGAGGATTATCATGGTGGGTGAGCGGCCCCGCCGGGATCCGGAGCGTCAGCCCGTCCATCCCGGTGCCATCCTGCGGGAGGACGTCCTCCCGGATCTCGGCCTGTCCGTCAGCGCCGCGGCCGACCGTCTCGGCGTGTCGCGTCACGCCCTCAACCGGCTCCTGTCCGGCACGGCAGCCGTGTCGCCCGCGATGGCCCTTCGGCTCGGGCGCTTCTGCGGCAACGGCCCCGAGGTGTGGATGCGTCTGCAGGCCGCCTACGATCTCTGGCATGCCGAGCGTGCCCTGGGTGCCGAACTGGAGAAGATCGCGCGACCCGCGGCGTGACGGGACCGCCCCATCGAACCCCGGGACGTCATGACCCTCCCCTGGCTCACCCTCCGGCAAGGCACGGCGCCCCTCGTCGTCAGCCTGCCCCATACCGGCACCGAGATCCCGGCGGAGATCGAGGCCGCCCTCGTCTCGCCCTGGCTCGCCCGCAAGGACACCGACTGGTTCATCGACCGGCTCTACGCCTTCGCGGCCGACCTCGACGCGACGATCGTCCGCACGGCGATCTCCCGCACCGTCGTCGACGTGAACCGGGACCCGTCGGGCGCCTCGCTCTATCCGGGGCAGGCCACGACGGAGCTGTGCCCGACCACCACCTTCGACGGCGAGGCGCTGTATCGGGACGGGCAGGCGCCGGATGCGGCCGCGCGGCGCGCGGCGTGGTTCGACCCCTACCACGCCGCGCTCCAGGCCGAGATCGCCCGGCTGCGGCGGATCCATCCTCGCATCGTCCTGTACGACGCCCACTCGATCCGCTCGCAGATCCCGCGGCTGTTTCCGGGCCTGCTGCCCCACTTCAACATCGGCTCGAACGGCGGCGCGAGCTGCGATCCGGGGCTGCAGGCCGAGATCGAGGCGATCTGCGGCGCGAGCGGCCTGTCGTGGGTGAGCAACGGGCGCTTCCGCGGCGGCTACATCACCCGCGCCTACGGCCGGCCCGGGGACGGGGTGCACGCGGTGCAGATGGAACTCGCCTGCCGGGCCTACCTCGCCGAGCCGGTGGGACCGGTCGGCCCGGACACGTGGCCGCCCCCCTACGATCCCGACTGCGCCGCGCCGGCCGCGGCCGCCCTCGCGCGCGTCCTCGCCGCGTGCCTCGCCTTCGGAGCCCGTTCACCATGAGCGCCAGCGATACGCCCCGCATCGACAACGCCCGCATCGTCCGCGCGCCCCGCGGGACCGACCTCAGCGCCAGGAGCTGGCTCACCGAGGCCCCCCTGCGGATGCTGATGAACAACCTCGACCCGGAGGTGGCCGAGCGCCCGGGCGACCTCGTGGTCTACGGCGGCATCGGCCGGGCGGCGCGGGACTGGGCGAGCTTCGACCGCATCGTCGCGGCGCTGCGCGACCTCGGCGAGGACCAGACGCTGCTGGTGCAGTCGGGCAAGCCGGTGGGGGTCTTCCGCACCCATCCGGACGCCCCGCGGGTGCTGATCGCCAACTCCAACCTCGTGCCGCACTGGGCGACCTGGGAGCATTTCCACGAGCTCGATCGCAAGGGCCTGATGATGTACGGCCAGATGACGGCCGGCTCCTGGATCTACATCGGCAGCCAGGGCATCGTGCAGGGCACCTACGAGACCTTCGTGGAGATGGGCCGGCGCCATTACGGCGGCGATCTCGGCGGGCGCTGGATCCTGACCGCGGGCTTGGGGGGCATGGGCGGCGCGCAGCCGCTCGCCGCCACGATGGCCGGCGCCTCCTGCCTCGCCGTCGAGTGCCGGGCCTCCAGCATCGAGTTCCGCCTGCGCACCGGCTACGTCGACGTGCAGGCCCGCGACCTCGACGAGGCGCTGGCGCTGATCGCGGAAGCCGGCCGGGCGCGCACGCCGCGCTCGGTGGCGCTGCTGGGCAACGCCGCCGAGGTCTTCGCCGAGATCCGGCGCCGGGGCGTGCGGCCGGACTGCGTCACCGACCAGACCTCGGCGCACGACCCCGTCAACGGCTACCTGCCGGTGGGCTGGAGCGTGGCCGAATGGGAGGCGCGGCGCGAGAGCGACCCGGCCGGGGTGGCGGCCGCCGCCAAGCGCTCGATGGCCGCGCAGGTGCGGGAGATGCTCGCCTTCCACCGGGACGGCGTGCCCACGGTCGATTACGGCAACAACATCCGCCAGATGGCCCTGGAGGAGGGCGTCGCCGACGCCTTCGACTTCCCGGGCTTCGTGCCGGCCTACATCCGCCCGCTCTTCTGCCGCGGCATCGGGCCGTTCCGCTGGTGCGCGCTCTCGGGCGACCCGGAGGACATCTACCGCACCGACGCCAAGGTGAAGGAGCTGCTGCCGGACAACGCGCATCTCCACCGCTGGCTCGACATGGCCCGGGAGAAGATCCGGTTCCAGGGCCTGCCGGCCCGGATCTGCTGGGTCGGCCTCGGCGACCGGCACCGGCTCGGCCTCGCCTTCAACGCCATGGTGCGGAGCGGCGAGCTGAAGGCGCCGATCGTCATCGGCCGCGACCACCTCGATTCCGGCTCCGTCGCCTCGCCGAACCGCGAGACGGAGGGCATGCGGGACGGCTCCGACGCGGTCTCGGACTGGCCGCTCCTGAACGCGCTGCTCAACACCGCCTCGGGGGCGACCTGGGTGTCGCTGCATCACGGCGGCGGGGTCGGCATGGGTTTTTCGCAGCACGCCGGCATGGTGATCGTCTGCGACGGCAGCGAGGCCGCCGACCGCCGCCTGGAGCGTGTGCTCTGGAACGACCCGGCCACCGGCGTGATGCGCCACGCCGATGCGGGCTACGCAGAGGCCCTCGACTGCGCCCGCGCGCACGGGCTCGCGCTGCCGAGCCTCGGCTGAGGGATCAGGCCACGAAGGCGTAGGCCGCCCCGTCGCGCGCGACGCGGCCGACGCCCGCGAGGTGCATGCCCGTCACCGGCAGCCCCTCCACCACCGCCCGGTCGAGGATCCGGCGGCGCGTGGCCGCGGCCTGCGCCGGATCGGCGTCCCAGATCACCGTCCAGTCCGGGTGGGGCATCTGCAGCAGCCGCGAGTGGACGATGTCGCCCCAGATCAGCAGGCGGGCGCCGTTCTCCTCGATCAGCACGCCCGCATGCCCCGGCGTGTGGCCCGGGAGCGGCACCGCGACCACGCCCGGGGCGAGATCGGCGGCCCCGCTCACGCGCCGCACCCGGCCCGCATAGGCGCGCAGCACCGCGAGCGCGGTGTCGAAGAACGGACCCATCGCGGCCGGCGCCCGGGCGCGCGAGGCCGGGTCGCTCCAGTAGGCGGCCTCCGCCTCCTGAACGACGAGTTCGGCCCGCGGGAACCGGGCCGTGCCGTCCGGGGCGAGGAGGCCGCCCGCATGGTCGGCGTGGAGATGCGTCAGCCACACGCCATCGATCCGCCCGGCGTCGAGGCCAGCGGTGGCGCGGCCGAAATCCGGCCCGAACACGCCGCCGCAGCCCGCATCGAGGAGCCAGTGCCGGTCCCCGCGCCGGATCAGGAAGGCGTTGACGGGCTCCGGCGTGGGGCCGGCGGGCGGCAGGCCAGCCTGCCGCAGAAGCGTGCGGCCCGCCTCGCTGTCGGCCCCCGGGATCATCGCCGGTTCGAGGGGGAACAGGCCGTCGCGCAGGGGCTCGATGCGCCAGGAGCCGACCTGCACGGGTCCGGCGTCCGGGACCGGCCCGGACTCCGTCGCCCGCGCGGCGAGGGGCAGCAGACCTGCGGCGGCGATCAGCGTGCGGCGGGTGACGGCGTGCGGCATGGCGGGGATCCGGGGAACGAGGCAGGGCGTCGTCCGCCCGGCGCGATCCTCCGGGCGATCGGCCCCGTCCGGCAAGGGAGGTTTGCCCGCGCCTCGCAAGGACGGCGTCCCGCGGCAGGCCTGCGCGGTGAAGCGGGAGGTCGACCGCCTCCTCGGCGCCATCCAGGCGGCACGAGCGCCGCCGGTGGCGGTATCCGAGGCGGCCGCGCCGCCCGGGATCAGTCTCCGCCCGGGATCAGTCTCTCCTGGGCTTCGCTCCGGCCACCGCGGCCTGCGGCTTCGCCTCCGCCTTGGGCTGCGGCTTGGTGGGCTTGCCCGCCGCGGCCTTGGGCGCGGCCGGCTTCTGGGCCACCGGCCTCGGAGCGGGCGCCTTGGGAGAGGCGGCCTTGGGAGCCGGCGCCTTCCTGGCTTCGGCGATCACCGGGTTGTGCGGCGCCGCCGCGTAGGCCGAGGCCGGCGCGGGCGGCGTGCCGCGTCCGCGGGCGAGAAGCTTCGGCTGGGGCACCGTGGCGCCCGTCGCCGTGATGGCGCGGCTCGGGGCGGGCTTGAGCTTGGCGGCCTTTGTGCGCGGCGCCCGGGCGGGGGCCTCGCCCTCGAGCCCGTCGGTGGCCGCGACCGCGCTCTCGGCCGGGTCGCGGCCGGTCCAGACCAGCACCGGCTGGAGGGGCGCGCGGGGCGGCAGCGCCCGGCTGCGCAGCTGGGCGCTGCTCATGGTGGCGAAGGCGAGCGCCGCGGCCGGCGGTGAGCTGGCGGCCATGAGCTGCGCGTTGGCGTTGTCGCCTGCCGTCCCGGCGGTGAGCGCGGAGGAATCCGCGTCCGTCGGCATCGGCTTGCTCTTGTCGCAGATGTAAGGCCGCAGGTCGGGCGGCGTGGCGGCCTGGGAGGGCGGCAGGTCGGCGAGGGTCGGGCCGCCCCAGCCGCTCTGGCCGAAGCCGTAATCGAACAGGTCGGCGGCCTTCAGGTCGCGCTCCCGGGCCTTCGGCTGCCCCATGACGACCGTGATGATGCGCCGCCCGTTGCGGGTCGCGCTCGCCACCACGTTGAAGCCGCTCGAGCAGATGAAGCCGGTCTTCATGCCGTCGACGCCCGGGTAGCGTCCGAGCAGCCCGTTGTGGTTGGCCATCACCCGCCGGCCGAACTGGACCGCCGAGATCGAAAAAAGGTCGCGGTGCTCGGGGAAGTCGCGCAGGATGGCCCGGCCCAGGATCGCCATGTCGCGGGCGCTGGTCCATTGCCGGGGATCCGGCAGGCCGTTCGGGTTGTACCAGCGGCTCTCGCGCATGCCGAGCCGCTGCGAGGTCTCGTTCATCAGGGCGGCGAAGCCCTCGACCGAGCCGGCCAGCCCCTCGGCGATCGCCCAGGACACGTCGTTGGCCGACTTGACCATGATGATCTTGAGGGCGTTGTCGAGGGTGATCTGCGTGCCGGGCTTGAAGCCCATCTTGGACGGGGGCTCGGCGGCGGCCTCGGGCGAGACGGTCAGGAGCTGGTCCATCGAGACCCGGCGCTGGCGCACGAGGTCGAGGGCCACGTAGGCCGTCATCAGCTTGGTGACCGAGGCGGGGTACCAGGGATCGGTGCCGGCCTGGTTGTAGATCACCTTGCCGGTCTCGACATCGACCACCAGCATCGGCTGGGTCACGGCTCCGGCCGCTCCCGCGGCCAGGAGGCCAACCAAGGAACCGAGCAAGGGCCCGATCAGCCGCGCGAGCGGGGCAGGTTTCGTCATGCGTCGCATCCCCGTCGGGCTTCGGTTCCGCACGGTGCCCGGCGCGGCCCGGCCCATCGGCACCGGACCCCTGCGCCGTCCTGGCGGCACCGTACGGCCGTCCGGCCGCAAGTGTAGGGCAATGGCGACGCTTTTGACAGCATCGCCGCACCACGCTTCAACGCGCGATCCGTGGCGGGAGCATGGCGGCGTGCGGCCGCGCACACGCACAACCCACGATCTGAGGCGGGATGCGGTTGCGCGCGCAGGCCCCCATCTGGCAGGGCAGGACAACCCCGGATCAGGCCCCGGGCCGGAGACCCGATGAGTTACGCCGTCAAGGAGATCTTCCACACCCTGCAGGGCGAGGGCGCCCAGGCGGGCCGCTCCGCCGTCTTCTGCCGATTCGCCGGCTGCAACCTGTGGAGCGGTCGCGAGGCGGACCGGGCCGATGCCGTCTGCCGCTTCTGCGACACCGACTTCGTCGGCACGGACGGCTCCGGCGGCGGACGCTTCGCGGATGCCGCGGCGCTGGCGGATGCCATCGCGGCGGCCTGGGGCGGCGGCGAGAGCGGGCGCTACGTGGTGTTCACCGGGGGCGAGCCGCTGCTGCAGCTCGACGCGGCCCTGCTCGCCGCGGTGCATGCGCACGGGTTCGAGACCGCCGTCGAGACCAACGGCACCCAGGACGCGCCCGAAGGGATCGACTGGATCTGCGTCAGCCCGAAGGCGGGCGCTCCCTTGCGGCTCACGCGCGGGCACGAGCTGAAGCTCGTCTACCCCCAGGCCGGGCTCTCCCCGGAGGCGTTGGCGGGCCTCGACTTCCGGCACTTCTGGCTCCAGCCGATGGACGGGCCGGACCGGGCCGCCCACACGCAGGCCGCGGTCGCCTACTGCCTGCGCGACGCCCGCTGGCGGCTGAGCCTCCAGACCCACAAGATGATCGGTATTCCCTAATCGGGTTTTGCCCTGAGCGCGGTTTCGGCCGGCGCGCGGCAGATGCTATGGGGCTCGCGACCGCGCGGGACCGCGCTCCACCCGACGATATCGGCCCATGAAGATCACCCAGGCCTTCACGTTCGAGGCCGCCCACCGGCTGCCGAACGTGCCCGAGACCCACCGCTGCCACCGGATGCACGGCCATTCCTACCGGGTGGAGCTGCAGCTCGACGGACCGGTCGACCCGCGCACGGGCTGGGTTGTCGACTTCTTCGACGTCGAGAGCGCCTTCGCGCCGCTCCTCGACCAGCTCGACCACCATTGCCTCAACGAGGTGCCGGGGCTGGAGAACCCCACGGCTGAGCACATCGCCATCTGGATCTGGAACCGCGCCCGCCCGGTCCTGCCGGCGCTGGCCTCCGTCAAGGTGTTCGAGACGCCGATGTCGTGGGCGGAGTATACCGGGGCGTGACGCCGCCGCGGCCGGCATCGGGCTTGCTGGACCAGCGCGCATGACGTCGCCCGGCCTTTGCGGACTATGCGGGCGCCCGCTCGGCCTCGCCGACGATCCGCTCTCGACCGATTGCGGCGGAGATTGCTGGGGATGCGTCGGCCTGATCGAGGCGGAGGGCGGATACGCTCCGTCCGTCGCGCAGGTCGCCGAGGAGATCCGGCAGGGGTGGCGCCGGCAGGATGGCAGCTCAGAGCCGCCGCGCCGGGGGCGCGGGCCGAACCGCGCGGTCGGGAGAGAGACGATGGACGAGACCGAGGGCGCGCTGGTGCTCTTCTCCGGCGGCCAGGATTCGGCGACCTGCCTCGCCTGGGCGCTCGACCGCTTCGCGCGCGTCGAGACGCTCGGCTTCGATTACGGCCAGCGCCACCGGATCGAACTCGACTGCCGGGCGCGGCTGCGGGCCGGCCTCGTGGAGCTCGATCCGGATCGGGCGGCGCGGCTCGGGCCGGACCACACCCTGCCGCTGGGGGTGCTGGGCGAGATCTCCGAGACGGCGCTGACCCGCGACGAGGCCATCGCGTTCGCGGCGAACGGGCTGCCCAACACCTTCGTGCCCGGCCGCAACCTCGTCTTCCTCACCTTCGCGGCGGCGCTCGCCTACCGGCGGGGCCTGCGCCACCTCGTGGGCGGCATGTGCGAGACGGATTACTCGGGCTATCCCGATTGCCGCGACGACACCATCAAGGCGCTGCAGGTCGCCCTCAACCTCGGCATGGAGCGCCGCTTCGTGCTCCACACGCCGCTGATGTGGCTCGACAAGGCGCAGACCTGGCGCTTGGCGCGGGATCTCGGCGGGGAGGCGCTGGTCGACCTCATCGTGGAGGAGAGCCACACCTGCTATCTCGGCGAGCGGGGGCAGCGCCACGCCTGGGGCCACGGCTGCGGCACCTGCCCGGCCTGCGCCTTGCGGGCTGCGGGCTACGCGCGGTTCAGGGCTGCCTGAGGCGCGCTTGTGCCGGGGAAAGCCCTCGCGCAAAAGGAGCCCGAGGAGACGCCGCGGTCGCCAGGACCGCCGGGAGGAGATCGCATCATGACCGCCTGCATCGTCGGCTGGAGCCACACGCCGTTCGGCAAGCACGACGCCGAGACCGTCGAGAGCCTCGTGGTGCGCGTCGCCGGGGAGGCGCTGGCGCATGCGGGGATCGGGGCCTCGGACGTCGACGAGATCGTGCTGGGGCACTTCAACGCCGGCTTCTCGCCCCAGGACTTCACCGCCTCGCTGGTCCTGCAGGCCGATGACGGCTTCCGGTTCAAGCCGGCGACGCGCGTCGAGAACGCCTGCGCCACCGGCTCGGCGGCGGTCCACCAGGGCATCAAGACCATCGAGGCCAAGCGCGCCCGGGTGGTGCTGGTGGTCGGCGTCGAGCAGATGACGCGCACGCCCGGCCCGCAGATCGGCACGAACCTCCTCAAGGCCTCCTACCTGCCGGAGGACGGCGAGACGCCTGCGGGCTTCGCGGGCGTCTTCGGCGGCATCGCGGCCCGCTACTTCCAGCGCCACGGCGACCAGTCCGACGCGCTGGCGATGATCGCGGCCAAGAACCACCAGAACGGCGTGGCCAACCCCTTCGCGCAGATGCGCAAGGACCTCGGCTTCGACTTCTGCCGCACGGAATCGGAGAAGAACCCCTTCGTCGCCGGCCCGCTGAAGCGCACCGATTGCTCGCTGGTCTCGGACGGCGCCGCCGCGCTGGTGCTGGCCGACACCGAGACGGCGTTGCGCATGCGCCGCGCCGTCGCCTTCCGGTCGACCGCCCACGCGCAGGACTTCCTGCCGATGTCGAAGCGCGACATCCTGCGCTTCGAGGGCTGTGCGGTCGCCTGGGCGCAGGCGCTGGAGCGCGCCGGCATCACCCTCGACGACCTCTCGCTGGTCGAGACCCACGATTGCTTCACGGTGGCCGAACTCATCGAGTACGAGGCGATGGGACTCACGCCGGAGGGGCGCGGCGCCGACGCGGTGCGCGAGGGCTGGACCCGCAAGGACGGCAAGCTGCCGGTGAACGCCTCGGGCGGCCTCAAGGCGAAGGGCCATCCGATCGGCGCCACGGGCGTGTCGATGCACGCGCTCTCGGCGATGCAGCTCTGCGACGAGGCCGGCGGGATGCAGATCCCCGGCGCGACGCTGGCCGGCGTGTTCAACATGGGCGGCGTCGCGGTGGCCAACTACGTGAGCGTGCTGGAGCGCATCAAGTAGGCCGTCCGGGAGGCCGGGCGCGCCGCCCGGCACGCCGGCCGTGACGGCCTTCCTCCTCCTGCTCCTCGCCTACACGATCAGCCAGTTCGACCGCGGCTTCCTGGCCATGGTCGCGCCGGATCTCGGGCGCGACCTCGGCCTCTCGGCCTCCGACCTCGCGCTCCTCTCCGCCGCGTGGTTCCTGGCCTTCGCGGTGGGGCAGGTGCCGAGCGGGCTCTGGCTCGACCGGTTCGGGCCGCGCCGCACGGTGGCGGGCCTGCTGATGCTGGCGGCCTTCGGCACCGCGCTGCTCTGCGCCGCGCAGGGCTTCGCGGCCGGGCTGTTCGCGATGGCGCTGATCGGGTTCGGCTGCGCGCCCGCCCTGATGGGCAGCCTCTACCTGTTCGGGCGGCTCTACCCGCCTGAGCGCTTCGCCATGCTGTCCTCGCTGATGATCGGGCTCGGCACGGCGGGCGACCTGCTCGGCTCGACGCCCCTCGCGCTCGCCACCGAGGCGTTCGGCTGGCGGCCGATCCTCGCCGGGCTCGCCGCGGTCACGGCCCTGAGCGCGCTCCTGATCCTGTGGCTGATCCGCGATCCGCCGCGCCTCCCCGAGCCCGACCGGACCTCGTTTCTGCGGGGCTACCTCACCGTCGCGATGATGCGCCCGCTCTGGCCGCTCTTCCCGGTGGTGTTCGTGAGCTACGCGGTGGTGATCGCCACGCGCTCGCTCTGGGTCGGGTCGTATCTCGGCAGCGTGCACGGCTTCGATGCGCTGGCGCGCGGGCACGGCGCGCTGGCGATGAGCGCCGCCATGGCGCTCGGGGGCATCGCCTACGGGCCGCTGGAGCGGCTGGTGCGCGATCCCAAGACGACCGCCCTCGCCGGCTGCCTCGTCACGGCGCTGGCCTTCGTGGCGCTCGGCCTCCTCGGCGCCGCCTCGGCGCCGCTCGCGGTGGCGCTCCTCGCGCTCATCGGCGGGGCGGGCCTGAGCTACGCCATCCTGATGGCGCATGCCCGGCGCTTCCTGCCCGCCCACCTGCTCGGGCGCGGCGTCTCGTTCATGAACATCCTGTTCATGGGTGGGGCCAGCGCCGCGCAGGGGCTCTCGGCGGCCTTCGTGCTCAACGCCGGCGCCCTCGATCCGGTGAGCCTCTACGGGCGCCTCTTCCTCGCCTTCGGCCTCGTCCTGCTGGCGGCGAGCGCCGTCTACGCCCGCGCCCCGCGGGCGCCGGTGCTCGCCGCCCTCACGCCGGATCCCGGCCCGCCTCCTCCGGCGTCCGCGCCCGGAGCGCCAGGGCGTGCAGGCCGCGCGTGAAGGCGTCGGCGAGCAGCGCGTTGACAATCCGGTGGCGCTCGACGCGGCTCTTACCCTCGAAGGCCGCCGACACCACATCCAGTCGGAAATGGGTTTCCCCGCCCTCCCGCCAGCCGGCATGCCCCGCGTGCTGGTGGGATTCGTCCACGACGCTGAGCGCGGCGGGCCGCAGGCCCTCCTCCAGCGTCGTCCTGATCCAGTCGCTCAATGCCATCCGGATTCGTCCTTTTCCGAGGGCCGGATCCCGCGGGCGCCGCCCGCGCCCGTGTCAATCCGTTCCGTCCGACCTGCGGCATCAGGCCCGACGCCCTTGTGCCCCGGCCGAGCCCCCTCATAATCGCCTGACCATGGATCTCAACTCGCCCCTGTTCGACCGCATCCGCATCAAGCCGACCTGCGAGGACGCCGCGGGCTCGACGGGACCCGCCTGCGAGCGACCGGGCTGCACGCAGCCGGGGCTCCACCGCGCCCCGAAGGGCCGGCGGCAGGAGGGCCAGTACTGGCGCTTCTGCATGGAGCACGTGCGCGAGTACAACGCCTCCTACAATTACTTCGCGGGGATGAACGACGCGGCCGTCCAGGCCTTCCAGAAGGACGCGGTGATCGGCCACCGGCCGACCTGGGCGATGGGCGTGAACGGCGCCGCGCGCGAGGCCGCCAAGCCCGACGGCCAGCCCAACGGGAAGCCCGGCGCCAAGCCCGATGCGGCGAACCGCGACTGGGACTACGTCGATCCCCTCGGCATCCTGCGCGCGGCCGGCGTCGCGCCCGACCGTCCCGGGACGAAGCGGGCGGAGCCGCCGCGCCCGCGGCACACCGCGCCGGTGCGCAAGGCCCTCGACGTGATGGGCCTCGACGAGGGGGCGGATGCCGCCGCCATCAAGGCGCAGTACAAGGTGCTGGTGAAGCGCTTCCACCCGGACGCCAACGGGGGCGACCGCTCCTTCGAGGACCGGCTGCGCGACATCATCCGGGCGCACGACACGCTGCGCGCCGCCGGCCTGTGCTGAGGCGCGCAGGTCTGCACCGGTCGCCGCCGGATCGGCGATGGGTGCCGGGCAGGCACGGAACTCGCATCCGCCCTGCGGATGGCGGGGGTCGAAAAGGATTGCCGGAATCCTATATCAGGGTAGTTGGCACGTTTGCGCCGGCTCCCCCAGAACGATAAGGAAGGCGGCGCCAGCCGGCACCTCCGCGCCGTCGCGACATCCGCAGTGGGCCGCCTCCGTGGCCTCTGCCCCGACGAGGCCCCGTATGCTCTCTGAAGACAGACCAGCCGCCCTTCCGGACATGAAGGTGTCCGTGCGCCAGGTGTTCGGGATCGACTCGAACCTCGAGGTGCCCGCCTTCTCGGAGACCGACGAGCACGTTCCCGACCTCGATCCGGACTACATCTTCGACCGCGACACCACGCTCGCCATCCTGGCCGGCTTCGCCAAGAACCGCCGGGTGATGATCACCGGCTATCACGGCACCGGCAAGTCGACCCATGTCGAGCAGGTGGCGGCGCGCCTCAACTGGCCGTGCGTGCGCATCAACCTCGACAGCCACGTCTCGCGCATCGACCTCGTCGGCAAGGACGCCATCGTCCTCAAGGAGGGCAAGCAGGTCACGGCCTTCCAGGACGGCATCCTGCCCTGGGCACTGCAGAACAACGTCGCCCTCGTGTTCGACGAGTACGACGCGGGCCGTCCCGACGTGATGTTCGTGATCCAGCGCGTGCTGGAGATCTCCGGCCGCCTGACGCTCCTCGACCAGAAGCGCGTGATCCGGCCGCATCCGGGCTTCCGCCTCTTCGCCACCGCCAACACGGTCGGCCTCGGCGACACCTCCGGCCTCTACCACGGCACGCAGCAGATCAACCAGGGCCAGATGGACCGCTGGTCGATCGTCACCACGCTCAACTACCTGCCGCACGACCGCGAGGTCGACATCGTCCTGTCCAAGGCGACGCATTACCGGACCGAGGGCGGGCGCGACATCGTCAACAAGATGGTTCGCGTCGCCGACCTCACCCGCAACGCCTTCGTCAACGGCGACCTCTCGACCGTGATGAGCCCGCGCACGGTGATCACCTGGGCCGAGAACGCCGATATCTTCAACGACATCGGCTTCGCGTTCCGGGTCACCTTCCTCAACAAGTGCGACGAGCTGGAGCGCGCGCTGGTGGCCGAGTTCTACCAGCGCTCCTTCGGCAAGGAGCTGCCGGAGAGCGCGATCAACGTCGCGCTGAGCTGATCCGGCGAGGAGCCCCGATGGCGGATCCGGTCCTGACGGAGAGGCGCGACGAGGCCGATCCCGCCCGGGAGCCGGCCGCCCATGAGCGGGACACATACCTCCTGGATCGCCCCTTCGACCTCGACTCCGTGAAGAAGTAGCCGGAAGACGTAGCCGGATGGCCATCTCCAACCGCAAGCCCGGCGAGAAGCGCGAGCCGGCCGCCGAGCCGCTGAAGCGCTCGCTCGCCGGCACGCTCCGGGCGATCGCCCGCAAGCCCGAGATCGAGGTCACCTTCGCCTCCGACCGGCCGGCGCTCACCGCCGACAAGGCGCGCTTGCCCGAGCCGCCGCGCAAGCTCGGCGCCCAGGAGGTGGCGATCCTGCGCGGCCACGCGGATTCGATGGCGCTGCGCCTCGCCTGCCACGACGCCGCCGTCCACCGCCGCCTCGCCCCCGAGGGTGCCCCGGCGCGGGCGGTGTTCGACGCGGTGGAGCAGGCCCGGGTCGAGGCGATCGGCTCGCGCCGCATGGCGGGCGTGGCCTCCAACCTCACGGCGATGCTGGAGGATCGCTACCACCGCGGCGGCAAGTACGAGGACATCACCGACCGGGCCGACGCGCCGCTCGAGGACGCGGTCGCGCTGATGGTGCGTGAGCGCCTCACCGGCCAGAAGCCGCCCGAGGCCGCCGCCCGCGTCGTCTCGCTGTGGCGCGACTTCATCGAGCAGAGGGCGGGGCGCAACCTCGACGGGCTCCTCGGCAGCATCGAGAACCAGCGCGCCTTCGCCCGCTCGGTGCGCGACCTGCTCTCCTCCCTCGACATGGCGGACGACGCGCCCCTCGATCCCGAGGACGACGAGAGCGAGGACGAGAACGAGGCGCAGGAGAACGAGCAGCAGGCCGGCGAGGGCGAGGCCGAGCAGCAGTCGCAGGGCGACCGGGCCGAGGTCGAGGCCTCGGACGAGGCCTCCGACGACCTCGACGAGGGCGCCACCGAGGCCGCCGACGCGCCCTCGGGCGAGCTGCCGGACGATGCCGAGGACGCGGATTCCGAAGAAGCCTCCGAATCCTGGCGTCCGCCGCCCCAGCGCGTGAACGAGCCCAAGGGGCCGGATTACCGGGTCTACACCGCGAAGTTCGACGAGGTGATCCACGCCGAGGATCTGTGCGACGCCGAGGAACTGACGCGCCTGCGCTCCTACCTCGACAAGCAGCTCGCCCACCTGCAGGGCGTGGTCGGGCGGCTCGCCAACCGGCTGCAGCGGCGCCTCCTCGCCCAGCAGAACCGGGCCTGGGAGTTCGACCTGGAGGAGGGCCAGCTCGACCCGGCCCGCCTGCCCCGCATCGTCATCGACCCGTTCCAGCCCCTCTCCTTCAAGCAGGAGAAGGACACGAATTTTCGCGATACGGTCGTCACGCTCCTCCTCGACAATTCGGGTTCGATGCGCGGGCGCCCGATCACCGTGGCGGCGACCTGCGCCGACATCCTGGCCCGGACGCTGGAGCGCTGCGGCGTCAAGGTCGAGATCCTCGGCTTCACCACGCGGGCCTGGAAGGGCGGGCAGTCGCGCGAATCCTGGCTGCAATCCGGCAAGCCGCCCGCCCCGGGGCGCCTGAACGACCTGCGCCACATCGTCTACAAGGCCGCGGATGCCCCCTGGCGGCGGGCGCGCAAGAACCTCGGCCTGATGATGCGCGAGGGCCTGCTCAAGGAGAACATCGACGGCGAGGCGCTGGACTGGGCGCACAAGCGCCTGCTCGGCCGCCCCGAGCAGCGCCGCATCCTGATGGTGATCTCGGACGGGGCGCCGGTCGACGATTCCACCCTCTCGGTCAATCCAGGCAACTACCTGGAGCGCCACCTGCGCTGGGTGATCGAGGACATCGAGACCCGCTCGCCGGTGGAGTTGCTCGCCATCGGCATCGGCCACGACGTCACCCGCTACTACCGCCGCGCGGTCACGATCATCGACGCGGAGGAACTCGGCGGGGTGATGACCGAGAAGCTCGCGGAGCTGTTCGACGAGGGCGCGGCGGGCGAGCCGATGCCGCGCCGGGCCGCCGGCGCGCGGCGCTGAGGCGCGCCGCGCCCGTCCGCTCACGGCACCCGGCCGTCCTTGACGTTGCCGGCAATCCTCAGTAGACGCGGCGGGTTCGCGGGGCTCGTTTCGGGCCCCGCGGCTTTTTCAGCGCACCCGCGAGCGGTCAACCGGCCGGTCTGTCGTCCCGCGAGGGAAGAGGAGGGCGCGTTCCTCGCACCGTTCAGTTCCCGAGAGGACACGCGATGTCAAAACGAGTTCAGGCGAAGCACAAGCTCGATCGCCGCATGGGCCAGAACATCTGGGGCCGCCCGAAGAGCCCCGTCAACCGGCGCGAGTACGGCCCGGGCCAGCACGGACAGCGCCGCAAGGGCAAGATGTCCGACTTCGGCACGCAGCTGCGCGCCAAGCAGAAGCTCAAGGGCTACTACGCCAACATCACCGAGAAGCAGTTCCGCCGCTACTACGCCGAGGCGATCCGCCTGCGCGGCGATTCGGGCGAGAACCTGATCGGCCTGTTGGAGCGCCGCCTCGACGCGGTGGTGTACCGGTCGAAGTTCGTGGCGACCCCCTTCGCGGCCCGCCAGTTCGTGAACCACGGCCACATCAAGGTGAACGGGCGCCGGGTCAACATCCCGAGCTACCTCGTGAAGCCGGGCGACGTGATCGAGGTCAAGGAAGCCTCCAAGCAGCTCGAAGTCGTGGTCGTGGCCTCGCAGCTCGCCGAGCGCGACGTGCCGGACTACATCGAGGTCGACCACGGCAAGATGACCGCGCGCCTGACCCGGATCCCGGGCCTCTCCGAGGTGCCCTATCCGGTGCACATGGAGCCGAACCAGGTCATCGAGTTCTACTCGCGCTGATCGGCCCAAACCGGCTTCATCTTCGAGGGCGGGTGCTCCCGGCGGGGCGCCCGCCCTTTCCGTTGCTGACCCCTTCGCCCGCCCAGTCTCCTGCCCGCCCTCAGCGCAAGGCGGCGAGGACGTCGGCCTGCACGGCGGCCGGGAGCGCCACGAGTTCACCGTGGATCGGCTCGCGCCGGTTGTAGGCGGGCGGGCGCCCGGCGAGGTCGAGGATCGCGCCCCCGGCCTCCCGCAGGATCAGATCCGCGCCGGCGAGGTCCCAGTCCCGGGCATCCGACGAGATCAGGCCGAGATCGACGCTCCCCTCGGCGACCCGCGCCACCCGCAGCGCCAGCGAGGGGATGCGCTTCACCCGCACGAGCGCGTCGGCCGTGCCGCCGAATCCGAGGCGGCGCTCCAGCTGGTCGACCATCGGCTTGGGACCGGCCACCCGCGCGCCCGCGAGTCCCGCGAGCCCTGAGACCCGGATCGCCTCGCCGTTGCGGAAGGCGCCCTGCCCTGCCGCCGCCTCGTAGACGAGGTCCGGCACCGGCGCGGCCACGAGGCCCAGCACCGGCTCACCGCGCGCCAGCAGCGCCACGGCGATCGACCAGTCGGGATCGCCCGACAGGAAGGCCCGGGTGCCGTCGATCGGATCGACGATCCACACGAGGTCGTGCTCCAGCCGAACGGGATCGTCGCGGGTCTCCTCGGAAAGCCACGCGGCGCGCGGCGTGATCTCGCTCAGGCGCACCTTCAGGAAGGCGTCGACCTCGACGTCGGCCTCCGTCACCGGCGAGCCTCCGGCCTTGTTCCAGATCCGGGCGCTGGTGTGGGCGCCGGGCCGGAAGAACGGCAGGGCGAGGCGCGCCGCCTCCCGGACCGTGGTCCGGACCTGGGCGAGCAGGGCGCGCACGTCGTCGGTGGGGAACATGTCGGATCGCGCGGTTCGAGAGGGATGAGGACGGCCCGCAGCGACGATCCGGGATGATCCGGACGGTCCGGCGCGGGGCGCCTCCCGTTCTAGGCCGCCCGCCGCGTCGCCACAAGGACGCGACCATGCGTCATCTCGGGATGAACGGAAAATGGCCCGCGCCCGGACAAGGAAATATTGAGCATCCGGAGCGGGAGAGGCCCGCCAACCATCGCTTAACGCTGCCTTTTAAGGCGTTCTGAGCCGGCCGGAGGCACATTGGCCTCAACCGCGGACGGTCCGCCAGAGACCGCCGCCTCACGCATACAGGGCGTCGAGCAGAACCATGGTCACGAGACTCCCCGTCCCCCACCGGCAGGCCGTCGCACGCAGCAAGCGGGACGGCCTGCCCAGCCTCCACCGCGGTCCGGTCCAGGTCGAGCCGTCGCCCCTGCCGATCGTCGGCCGCCTGCCGGGCGCGGGCGTGGCCGCCAGCGTCGCGCTGTGCCTGGACAACGATGCCAGCGACGCAGCGGGCGAAGACCGCTTCGCGCTCCTGCTCCTCGACAAGGGCGGCGATCCGCTGATGCGGCTCGGCACCCACGGCGATGCGGACGTGGTGGCGGTGTGGCGCCGGCTCGGCGCCGAGACCGGCCTGCCCCTCCTGGTGATCCAGGAGGACGGGACCACCACCGCGATGGGCGAGCAGGTCGGGCGCGTGAAGCTCGGCGCGGTGCGCATCCGCCGCCGGCACGGGCTTCTGAGCGGCCGGCGGCCGCGCTTCCTCTGCCGCCGCAAGACCGCCCGGCTGCCCCTGAACCCCGCCGTGTACCGCAACGAGGACCGGCTCACCGACGGCCGCGTCTGAGGATCCCGGGCGAGGCGGGCCGGGGGCGAGGCCCCTCAGGCGAGGCCCTGCCAGATCGCGTCGAGGGCGAGCCCCGCGAACAGGATCAGCCCGGCGTCGCGGTTCGACCGAAACAACCGCAGCGCGCCCGCGCCGTCGCGCGCATCGAGGCGCCACACCTGCCACGCGAGATGGGCGGCGAAGGCCGAGGCCCCCAGGATGCCGATCGGACCGACGCCCGACAGGGCCAGCGCGATTCCGATCCCCGCGAGCGCGAGGCCGAAGCAGGCCGCCACCGCCTGCCGCACCCAGGGGCCGAAGAAGCGCGCGGAGGATTTGATGCCGGCGATCTCGTCGTCCTCGATGTCCTGCACGGCGTAGATCGTGTCGTAGCCGACCACCCAGGCGATCGTCCCCGCGTAGAGCCACAATGCCGCGGGATCGAGGCGTCCGGTGAGGGCCACCCAGCCCATCAGCGCCCCCCAGGCGAAGGCGAGGCCGAGCACGAGCTGGGGCACCGGCATCACCCGCTTCATGAACGGGTAGATCGCCACCGGGGCGAGCGAGAACAGGCCGACCACGATGGCGGTGCCGTTGAACTGCAGCAGCACCGCGAGCCCGACCAGCGCCTGGAGCACCAGGAATGCGAGGGCGTGGCGCACCCGCAGGCGCCCCGAGGGGAGCGGGCGCAGCCGCGTGCGCTCGACCCGCGCGTCGAGGTCGCGGTCGGCGATGTCGTTGTAGGTCGAGCCGGCGCCGCGCATCGCCACGGCACCGATCAGGAACAGCACGAGGTGCCAGGGATCCGGCCCCGGCCGCCCCACCGCCACCGCCGCGAGCGCCGCCGACCACCAGCAGGGCAGCAGCAGCAGCCACCAGCCGATCGGGCGCTCGATCCGGGCGAGGCGCAGGTAGGGCCGCAGCGCCTCCGGCGCGTGCCGGTCGACCCAGTGGCCGCGCACCGCGTCGGCGACCGGCCTGTCGGGCCGGCGGGAGGGACCGTTCGTCGTAGGCAGGCCGAGCCTCACAAGGCTCCCTGCGGCAGCTTGAAGCTGCCCGACAGGCCGGGGCCGCCCAGGAGCCCGCCGCCGCTGTTCTGCGCCTGCTCGCGGGCGCGCTTCTCCATCACGACCTGCTGCGAGGCCGCGTTGCAGATCTTGGTGCGCAGGCCGGTCACCTTGGCGTGGTCGGCCTTGAAGCCCTCCGCGAACGAATCCGGGATCGAGCACCAATCCTTGTTGGCGCTGATCCACTTGAGGCCCGTGGTGCCGTTCGCCTGGAGCTTGGTGAACATGCCGCAGGCCTGGGCCGGGGTCATCTTGGCCTTGGCCTGCGAGGCGGCGTTGACCTTGGAGACGATCTCCTTGCGCTCGAGCAGGGTCTTCTGGATCTCGGCGCAATCGGCGCTCTGGGCGTGCGCGCCGCCCGCGATCCCCGCTGTGAGCAGGCTGCCGGCCAGCAGCGCCACGGCTCTCCGGAACATGCGAACCATCCTCATTCCCCTCGTCGGCCCTATCACGGCGGTCCAGGCTGCGCGAAGCGCCGCGGCCGGCCCGGTGCCGGTCATCCCCAAACGGATTCTTGCCGCGCCCGGCTAACGTCCCGGTTCTGCACAGGATTGTGGCGGCTTTGGCGCGGCCCGCGGCCGGATGGGGCTTCGCGGGCGAGAGAGCCTCGGCCGATTGACAGAAAAGCCTCGCTCGGCGAGCAGGGCGCATGGCGGCCTACGAATTCGACGCGCCCCGGCTCTACCTCGACGTACCGATGCGGGCGGACGTGCAGCACAGCCTCGACCGCGCCCAGGCGAATTACCTGCTCGGCGTGCTGCGCCGGGCGCAGGGCGACCGGGTGCTGGTGTTCAACGGGCGCGACGGCGAGTGGGCGGCGGAGATCCGGCCCACCGGCCGCAAGGCCGGCGACCTCGTGCTGCGCGAGCAGACCCGCCCCCAGACCGCGGCGGGCGACCTGCATTACCTGTTCGCCCCCCTGAAGGCCGCCCGGCTCGACTACGTGGCGCAGAAGGCGGTGGAGATGGGCGCGAGCCTGATCCAGCCGGTGATCACCCGGCGCACCCAGGGCGACCGGATCAAGCGCGAGCGTCTGGCCGCCAACGCGATCGAGGCCGCCGAGCAATGCGGCATCCTGACGATCCCGGAGATCCGGGACGCCTTATCCCTGCCGGCCGCCCTCGCGGCCCTGGAGCCCGGGCGCCTGCTGGTGTTCTGCGACGAGGACGCCCCCCTCTCCGATCCCGTCGCGGCCCTGCGGCATGGGGCTGCGGCGCCGGGCGGGAACGGCCCTCCTCCGCTCGCCGTTGTGATCGGACCTGAGGGGGGTTTCACGCCGGAGGAGCGCGCCCTCGTTCTCGATCGCCCGAACACCGTGCGCCTCTCGCTCGGCCCACGCATCCTGCGGGCCGACACGGCGGCGGTCGCCGTGATGGCGCTGGTGCAGGCCGTGCTGGGAGATGGCCGCGCCGGCGGCTGATCGCACGGCGCACGGGAGCCCTCGGTCCATCGACCGCATCGCCTGACAGCCAGCCCTGCGCCGGGTCCGCCCGGCGCGCCGTTCCGTTCCGTGTCCCGAGGTGATCGCGCATGCATGCGGAGTTCGCGTTCTGCATCGAGGAGGACGCCTTTCTCAACGACGCGGCGAAGCGGGACGCGGCCCGCTCCCGCGTGCGGGACTTCCTCGCGCATTGCCGCCGCGATTTCCCGGCGGCGCACCACGACCTGATCGAGCCGCGCGTGATGTGGACCACGCCGCCGCTCGCGGATTTCGGCGAGGCCCGGCGCCGGCTGGAGGCGTTGCGCGGCGGCATCGGCGCGCTCGCGGCGGAACGCGGCCTCGCCGTGATGGCCGCCGGCACCCATCCGATCGCCCTGTGGAGCCGGGTGCGCCCGCGCCAGCAGGGCGCGCAGGACCGGGTGCAGCGCGACCTGCAGATGGTGGGCCACCGCACCGTGGTGTGCGGCCTGTCGGTGCGCATCGCGCTGCCGGAGGGCATGGCGCGGCTCGGGGTGATGAACCGCCTCCAGCCCTTCCTGCCGCTGCTGCTCGCCCTCTCGACCTCCTCGCCGTTCTGGCAGGCGCAGCGCACCGGCCTGATGGGCTACCGGCTCGCGGCCGCGCGGGAGATGCCGCGCAGCGGCCTGCCGCCCTACTTCGCGGACGAGGCCGATCACGCGCGCTACCTCGACGTGCTGATGCGGGCGGGCGCCATCGACGACCTCGCCCACGTCTGGTGGGTGGTCCGCCCGGCGCCGGACGGGACTTCGCTCGACCTGCGCATCGCTGACAGCTGCACGCGGCTCGACGACACCCTCGCCATCGCGGCGCTCGCCCGCTGCCTCGTGCGGCGGCTCGCGCGCGACCCCGACCTCAACCGCGACCTCACGGGCGCCACGCACGCGATCACCGCCGAGAATTGCTGGCGGGCGCAGCGCTACGGCATCCACGGCAGCTTCCTGACCGAGGGCGAGACGGCGGCCCGGCCGGTCAAGGCGGTGCTGGCCGAGGTGCTCTCGCTCGTCGCCGAGGACGCCGCCGCCCTCGGCTGCGCGGCGGAACTCGACCTCGCCCGCTGGATCGTGGCCCGCGGCACCAGCGCCGACCGGCAGCTTGCCCTCTACACCGAGGCGCAGGGGCGCGGCCTCTCCCAGCGCGAGGCCCTGATGGCCGTGGTCGACTGGCTCGCCGCCGAGACGATGGGCACCGCGCCGACCCGGCACTGAGCCGGGTTCCTTCCCCTTGCCGGGTGCGTGGGCGAGGCGGAGGGAGTTCGCGCCAAGCGGGCCTGTCCCGCCTCCTCCGGACGGCTCAGGTCGGGGTCATGCCGAGCGCGCCCGGATGCGCGGTCGGCGCGCCCAGCGCATTCGCATCCGGATGATCCGCGTACCAGGCCGTACGCTCCGCCAGACTTCCCGCCCCCAGTTCGGCGATCAGCGCGCCTGGGCCGGGCGCCCGCCACGCATCCGCGTAAACTCCTTCGATGAGCGCCTGTGCGTGCTCATGAAGACGCGTCCCGTCGCGCAGCGCGAGGTCGTTGGACGTGTCGCCGTCGAGATTGCCCAGAAGTCCCTCGAAGCTGCCGTCGGCACGGCCGGCCCCGGGCGCGACGTCGATGTCCATGTACGTGCCGCGGCCGAGCAGGCCGATGCCGTCCCCCGCTCCGGTGACGAGGCGGTAAGCGTCGTCCGCCGAGCGGTTCACCACGAGATCGTCGAACTCCGCCCGCGCACCGATGGCGAGCTTCAGCAGTCGGCCGTCGACCTCGATCGCGTCGGGCCGCGCCTCGTCGAACAGGATGTCGTGCTCGCCCGAGCGGATGCTGACGGCGGTGAGGAAGCTCACGCCCCCGGTCCCTTCCGCCCGCCCCTCGATCTCGAGCGCGGCTCCGCCGAGGGCGCGGGTGATCAGGAAGTCGCCGGTGGCCTGGAGGTCGTAGCGCAGCCCGTCGAACGTGGCGTAGTGCACGTCGCCCCAGCCGCCGCCGGAGGGCGCCGGATCGACCGTCACGGCGACGCGCGCCGCGGCGGTCCCACCCTGTCCGTCGGCGGCCGTGTAGGAGAAGGCGGCGGGACCGACATAGCCCTGGTCGGGCGTGAAGGTGACGAGGCCCGTGCCGGCGTCCAGGGCGACGCTTCCATGCTCGGCCCGCTCGACGCCGGTGATCCGCAGCACGTCTCCGTCCGGATCGGTGTCGTTGGCGAGCAGCGTCGCGCTCGCCAGGATGAGGGGCCTGTCCTGCCGCGTCGCGGCCGTGTCGTCCTGGGCGAGTGGCGCGTGGTTCACCGGCAGGATGGTGAAGCTCAGCGTCCTGGGCGTGGGATCGAGGTCGATGCCGCCGCTGGCCGTGCCGCCGTCGTCCCGAACCTGGAACGTGAGGCTGGCCTGCCCCGCGCCCGTGCCGCCCACCTGCGGCAGGAACAGGAGCTTGCCGGCGGCGAGATCCGCCGCGGCGATGCTCTGGCCCGCCGAAACGGCCGCGCCGTCGAGGGTCAGGTTCCCGGAGTTCGGCAGCGTGTCGATCACCACGGCCTTCAGGCCATCGGCCGGCGCGTCCTTCGGGTCCGTGAAGCCGAAATCATTCGCCGTGATCGTGACGCTCGCATCCGCGCGCAGCGTGATCGTCGTGTCCGTGCCGGTCGGCGCATCGTTGACCGGAACCGGGGTGACTTGCGTGGTGACCGGCACGGAGGCGAGGCTGCCGTCGTTCAGCGTGAGGCTGATGGTGCGCGCGGCCGTGTCCGGCGCGTCCGAGCCGTTGACGTAGCTCACCGAACGGAGCGCGGCCTGCCACTGCGCCAGGGTCGAGCCGCCCGCCGAGGAGAGCTGGAGGACACCGGTGCCGGCATCGAAGCTGCCATGGATGTCGCCGTAGAGGGCGGTGTCGGGCGCGAAAGCGAGACGGTCCTGACCGGGGACGTAGTGCCCCGAGATCGCCATCGTCGCGGTTGCGAGGGTCTTCGAATCGGGATCGGTCAGCGTGAGGCCGGCATCGACCGGGGTCGGAACCTGCTCCGGGGCGTTCACGGGGCCGCCCGGCATCGTGGCGGTCGGGGCGTCGTCCACCGCGGCGACGGTCACCGTCACCGTCGCGGCGGTGCTCGTCCCGCCCACGCCGTCGCCGACGGTCACCGCGACGCTGCGCGGTGCCGTGCCGGGATCCGCCGCGTTGGTGTTCCGGTAGACGAGCGACCGGACGAGGGTCTGCACCCGCGCGGGCGTCGCGTCGGCATCGAGGCTGACGACGAGGGGGTCGCCGCCGCTGCCCGTCTTCGCGATCGTCCCGACGACGACGCCGTCGACGGACACGCCGCTGCCGACCTGCGTGCCGTTCGAGAGCGCGACGCCGCCGCCGAAGCCGAGAACGTCCTCGCTGGGAATGCCGTTGGCGGTGATCTGCGCCGTCAGGGTGCCGCCGCCGAAATTCGGCGCGTTGTCGTCGCTGACGGTCGCGTCCAGCCCGGCATCGAGCGCGACGGGCGGACCCTTTTCCGTGAAGGTGACGCTGTCGCCGGAGAGATGGTCGATCCGGACCTCCAGCGGAGGCAGGGTGAGGTCGATGAGGGTGACGCTGGAGCCGGTGGCGGCGCGCTGGTAGGCGATGCGGTACTGGTGGCCGTCGTCGGTGAAGGTGGCGCCGTCGGCGAGATCCGTGGTGCCGCCCGCGTCGGTGAAATCGCCGGTGAGGTCGCCCGTGGCGGTCAGGACGGTGATGCGGCGGCCTTGGGCCTGGCCGGCGGCGCGGGCGACGTCGAGCCGGGCGCCGGGGGCGAGGGTGACCGCGCCCTGCACCGCCAGCGTGTCGGCCCTGCCGGTGGCGTCGATGTCCTCGTGAAGGGTGGCGCTCGCCTGAAGGGTGAGGGCGCCGGTGGTGAGGGTCCCGGTGCCGGCGTCGGCATCGCCCGCGGAGAGCAGGCAGGCGCTGGTGAGGCTGCCGGCGACGGTCCCGCTGCCGCCGAGCCGCGCCCCGGCGGCGACCGTGACGGCGGAGGCGGCGGCGAGGCTGCCGTCGACGAGGAGCGTGCCGGCCTGCACGGCGGTGGCGCCGGTATAGGTCTCGGTGCCCGACAGCGTCAGCGCGCCGGTCCCGGACTTCACGAGACCGCCCTGCCCGGAGACGGTGCCGGAGATCGTCGCGGCCTGGGCGACCGCCAGCTCGCCGGCATCGAGCAGGGTGACGTCGCCGGCCACCGCGAGGGTGCCCGCGACGGCGAGCCGGGTCTTGCCGAGCTGGAGCGTGGCGCCTTGATCGATCTGGAGATCGCCCGCCGTCGCGAGGGTGGCCCCGGTCGCGGCGAGGACACCGCCCTCGACCTTGCTCGAGCCCGACAGGTTGCTCGCCCCCGTCAGTGTGAGGCCGCCGGCCTGGAGATCGAAGCCCGCGAAGCTGTTGCTGCCCGCCAAGGTCAGGACGCCGGAGCCGGCCTTGGTGAGCGTCCCGGGGCCGCCGATATCGTTGCGCCACGTGTCGGCGGCGTTGAAGCCGGCGCCCGGCCGCCGGTCGTCCTGGGCCGCCGCCGCGTCCATGGTGACGGTGGTGTCGGCGGCCAGCGCCGCGTAGCCGTCGGCGGCCCGGTACAGGTCGAGCCGCGCCCAGCCGTTGCCGTTGTCCATGACCACGCCCGACGGCAGCGTGGTCGTGCGCAGGATCTCGTCGATCTGAGCGAGGTTGAGATAGGGAAACCGCGTGGCGAGGAGGTAGCCGGCCTCGGTCGGGACGCTCATCGGCTGGCCGCTCGGGGCGACGCTCGGCAGGCCGTAGGTCAGCCGGCGCGTCCAGTTCGCCTGGTTGACCGCGCCGTCGCTGAAGCGGTCGGTCGGGCCGCTGGCCGCCTGCTGGGCGATGGTCTGGCCCGAACTCGCGAGGGCCGTGACCATCGCGCCGCGCACCGAGGCGGCGGAATTGTTGAATCTGGCGCTGTTCGAGACGTTGACGGTCGGGTCGAGGTAGGTGGCGACGGCCCATTCGCCGACCATCCGGCCGGCGATGACGTCGAGGGGATAGTGCACCCCGTTCACGATCCGATGCTCGCCGTACTCGCTGGCGCGCGTCAGGATCTGCTGGTAGCGCTCGGGGAAGATGTAGGCGAGCCAGAGCGACTCCGCGAAGCCCTTGGTGGTGTGGCCGCTCGGCAGGGAGCCGCCGCTGCCGGCGACGGCGGGCCTGATGCTCCTGTCGACCAAGAAGGGCCGCGGGTTGTTGAAGAAGTTCTTGGCCACCGTGGCCTGATTGCCGGCGGCGTCGTTGATCGTCCAGCCGAAGCCGTCGGCATTGCCGTAGGGAAGGCCCCGCGCGGCGAGACCGCCGAGGGCCGGGCCGGCGATTCCGGCGGTGTTGTAGGTGGTGTCATCGGCCCTCGCCGCACTCCGGTCGGCGGGAGAGCTGGCCGCCATGATGTCCCGGACGGCCTGAAGGTTCGCGTCGATGATGTCCTGACGGTTCGTGCGGATATCGGTGAAACCGCTCAGCAGGCTGTTGACGCTCGTCACTCTCGGAAGCGGCGGTGCAACCGCCGCATCGCCGCCCGCCTGCTCCGCTCCCGATCGGCTGTCGGACATTTTCGATCCTTCGCTCTCGTTCGCCCGCGAGCATAAGGACCCTATTCATATGTCGCTTACGTAACGTCACTCGAACAAAGCTGGGATCGTTTCCCGGCAAATACGATGATGAGATCTACGTATGACGAGTGCAATGCCTGACCTCCGGAGCCTGCCCGGCAGGCGGAGCTCCCGTGAACGGCAGCGCCGCGGAGCCGCGGGCGGATCTCGCGACTCGTGCCGGGCCGAGCGCGCCGAAGCCGGAGGTGCCGGCCGAGGCGATCATCCGACCGATGCCGCAGGCCGCGAGCGGCCTGCCTCCGCCGGGCCGCACCCTCACGCGGCCGGGGCCAAGCCGACCGCCGCCAGCGCGAAGGCGTAGATCAGCGCCACCTCCTCCAGGCGGTCGAAGCGGCCGGCAGCACCCCCGTGGCCGGCCTCCATGTTGATGCGCAGCAGGACCGGACCGCCGCCCGTCATGGTGGCGCGCAGCCGCGCCACCCATTTGGCCGGCTCCCAGTAGGTCACCCGCGGATCGGTGAGCCCGCCGAGCGCCAGGATCGCCGGATACCGGGCCGCCCGCACGTTGTCGTAGGGCGAGTAGGACAGGATGGTGTCGAAGGCGGCCGGATCGGCGCCCGGGTTGCCCCATTCGGGCCATTCGGGCGGGGTGAGCGGCAGGTCGCCGTCGAGCATGGTGTTGAGCACGTCCACGAAGGGCACGTCCGCGACGATGCCGGCGAAGAGGTCGGGCGCGAGGTTCGCCACCGCTCCCATCAGCATGCCGCCCGCGCTGCCGCCATGCGCGACGATGCGCCCGGCGCCCGTGTAGCGGGCCTCGATCAGCGCCCGCGCGCAGGCCACGAAATCCGTGAAGGTGTTCGGCTTCTTCTCGCGCTTGCCGTCCATGTACCAGCGCCAGCCCTTCTCGGTGCCGCCGCGGATATGCGCGATGGCGTAGACGAAGCCGCGGTCGACGAGCGAGAGCGGGTTCGTGCGGAAGGAGGCCGACATCAGCGTGCCGTACGAGCCGTAGCCGTAGAGCAGGAGCGGGGCCGAGCCGTCGAGCGGCGTGTCGCGGCGGTGCAGGAGCGAGATCGGCACGCTCTCGCCGTCCGGAGCCGTGGCGAAGAGGCGGCGGGTGACGTAGGCCGCCGGGTCGTGGCCGCTCGGCACGTCCTGGCGCTTGCGCAGGCGGCGCGCCCGCGTGGTGACATCATAATCGTAGGTCTCGGCCGGCGTCGTCATCGACGAGTAGACGAAGCGGATCTCGTCGGTGTCGAAGGCGTGGCCGGGCATGAGGCCGAGGGAATAGGCTTCTTCCGCGAAGGCCACCGCGTGCTCGGCCCCGCTGAGCGCGTCGCGCACGATCAGGCGCGGGCGGGCGTTCTCCAGTTCGAGCCGCACGAGGTGGCGCGCCAGCACGTGCTGGAAGCGGATCATCACGCCGGGCCGGTGCGGGACGAGATCGCGCCACTGCGCCCGGCCGGGCTCGGCGAGCGGGGCGACCATGAGCTTGAAATCCTCCGCCCCGTCGGCGTTGGTGAGGAGGAAGAGCTCGTCGCCCCGGTGCTCGACGGAGTAGATCAGGTTCGCGGTGCGCGGCTCGACCGTGCGGAAGGCGATGCCGGGCCGGGCGCGGTCGATGAGGTGGACCTCCGAGGTCTCGTGGTCGTTCGCCGTGATGGTCAGGAAGGCGCCGGACTGCGTCTGGTCGATGCCGACGAAGAAGCCGGAATCCCGCTCCTCGTAGACCGTCTCGTCGTCGGTCTGGGGCGTGCCGAGGCGGTGGAGCATCACCTTGGCGGGGCGGTGGTTCTCGTCCACCGCCACGTACCAGAAGCCCTGCCCGTCCGCGCTCCACACCGCGTCCCCGGTGGTGGCGATGATGCTCTCCTCGCGGTCTACCCCGGTGGCGAGGTCGCGCACGCGGATGGTGTAGAGTTCCGAGCCCTTGGTGTCGGCGCTCCAGGCCATCAGCGCGTGGTCGTCGGAATGGGCCGCGTCGGCGAGGTCGAAGAAGGGAAGGCCCTCGCCCTCGCGGTCGCCGTCGATCAGGATCTCCTCGCCCGGTCCGCCGAGCCGGTCGACGGGCAGGTCGGCGATGCCGGCGCTCGACCGGCGGCAGACCAGCGGGTGCTGCCCGCCCTCGCGGTGGCGCGTGTAGTAGGCGAAGGGCCCGTCGACGTCCGGGACGCCGCCGTCGTCCTCGCGGATGCGCCCGCGCATCTCGGCCACCAGCGCCTTGCGCAGGGCGGCCGTCCCGTCCAGGGCCGCGGCCGCGTAGGCGTTCTCGGCCTCCAGGTAGGTGCGGATGTCGGCCGGCAGGGCGGCCGGATCCTTCAGCACCTCGCGCCAGTTCTCCGCCTTCAGCCACGCGTAGGGGTCGACCACCGTGCGGCCGTGCACCGTGACGCTGTGCGGGCGGGCGGGCGCCGTCGGGGGGGCGGCATCGGGGCGGAGGAGGCTCGTCATGTGGGGCACCGGCGGGAGCGAACGATCCCTGCCATGTGCCGCCGCGGCCCCGCCGGGGCAACCCTTCCGGGCGCGGTAAGCCGCGCCTGGGGGCAAGCCGCGCCTGGGGGCAAGCCGCGCCTGGGGGCAAGCCGCGCCTGGGGCGGCCGGCCGCGCCTTGACGCGGGAGCCGCGGCTCAGACCGCCTCGGCGACCCGGGCGGCATCCTGGCGGATGCGGTCCATCATGGCGCGCGCGCCGTTCGAGCGCTGGGCGGTGAGGTGCTCGGAGAGGCCGAGCCTCTGGAACAGCCCGAGGGCGTCGGCCTTGGCGGCCTCGTCCGCCGTGCGCCCGTCGAAGAACGCGATCAGCACCGCGACCACGCCCTTGGTGATGTGGGCGTCGCTGTCGCCGAGGAAGTGCAGGCGCGGCGCGCCGTCCTGGCGATCGACCTGGGTCTCCAGCCAGACCTGGCTCACGCAGCCGCGCACCTTGTTGGCCTCGGTGCGCGCCTCCTCGGGCAGGGGCGGGAGCTTGCGGCCGAGTTCCATCAGGTACTGGTGGCGGTCCTCCCACTCCTCCAGGAACGCGAAGTTGTCGACGATCTCGGCGATGGGCGGCAGCATGGGCGAAATGGTTTCCTGAAATGCCTCCGGGATATAGGCACGCGGCGGGCCGCTCGCCAGCGCCGTCAGTGGGCGGGCGGCAGGACGAGGATCAGGGGCGCGTCGGCGGTGGCCTCGCCGGAGACCGCGATCTCGGCCTGCGAGGCGTAGGCCGCGATCAGGCGCGGGCCGAGCTTGGGCGGCGCGGCGGGAGCCGTGCCGGTCCCGATGCCGCTGGCGACGATGGAGACGAGCAGCGGCTCGTCCGCCGACCCGGCCGGGACCGTGACCGCGGTGTGGCAGGTCACGCCCTCGGCCGTGGCGTCGAGCCCTTCGGCCACCACCTCGGCGAGGATCATGCCGAGCGCGTTGGCGGTGCGCGGCTGGAGCAGCACGCTGCGGGCCGCCGTCACCGCGACGGCGATCCGGCCGGGGCGGCGCAGCTGCATCAGCCCCTGCCCCAGTCCGGTCAGGTAGTCGGCGAGGTCGATGCTGGCGACGTAGGGGGCCTCGTGCAGATGCTGCTGCACCAGGGCGATGGCGCGCACGCGCTGACCCAGCGCGTCGAAGGACGGGCGGCACTCGCGGGGCGCGGCACGGCCGTAGAGGCCGATCAGGCTCACCATCACCTGCAGGTTGTTGCGCACCCGATGATAGACTTCGGCGAGAAGCGCCTCCTTCTCGGCGGCGGCCTTGGCGGCGTGCTCCTCGGCCCGGCGGCGGTCGGTGATGTCGAGGCAGGAGCCGCAGAAACCCTGGAAGGCGCCGTCCTCGAACAGCGGCGTGCCCTGGCCGAGCATCCAGCGGAAGAGGCCGTCGTGGCGACGCAGGCGGTACTCCGCCGTGAAGCTCGCGGGGTTGGCGTGCGCGGCGGACAGGACGGCATCGTGGTCGGAGCGGTCCTCGGGATGCACCCCGTCGCGCCAGCCGTGGCCGCCCTCCGCGTCGGCGGTGCTGCCCCGGAAGGTGAGCCAGGCCGGGTTGACGTAGATGCAGTATCCCTGCGGGTCGGTGCGCCAGATCGGCAGCACGGCCCCTTCGGCGAACGAGCGGAAGGCCGCGCTCACCCTGGAGTCGGCTGCGCCCGTCCCCTCCGGTGATGGCGAATCGACGGCCATGCGCGTCCCACCCGTTGCTGCCCGTTCCACCCTGAGAGCGCGGTCAACGTGCCGAAACGACCGCCGTTCCGCGAGCGACCGACCGTGCGTCAGCGCTGATGCAGTCAGCGCTGATTCATTGCGTAGCGGCCTGGGCCGACCGCGGCGATCATCAGGAGGGCACCGATGATCGAGACGTTCTTCATCGCCTGGATCTGGTTCATGCGCACGGCGTCGCCGGTCATGGCCCAGAAATTGTGGAAGTAGAAGATCGTCGCGGCCGTGAACACGGCGAGCAGCACGGCCGCGCCGCGGGCGAAGAGGCCGAGCGCGATGAGCAGGCCGAGGCCGAGCTCGGCCGCGATCGTCAGGTAGGCGAGGATCTCGGGGTAGGGCAGGCCCTTGCCGGCGATGGCTGTCGCGACGCCCGCCGGGTTCATGATCTTGCCGAAACCGGACCAGAGGAAGATCGCCACCACGAGGATGCGGGCGACGGCGAGGATGAGATTCGACATGGTCACTCCGGGTCTGTCGCCCCGGAGTGGATCGGCCATTCCGAACGGTCAAGCCTGAACCAGCCTGCCCTCAGCGGGCGCCGGTCCAGTCCGAGGGGTTGCCGCGGACGCTGCGGGCCTGCATCGGCTCGCCCGGATTGTAGCGGGACAGGTCGGCGGCGCGGGCGGAGATCCAGTCGGCGTGCTGCCCGATCGGCGTCACGGCGGTGAAGCCGCCGCAGGCGGTGCGCACCCGGCCCTGCTGGGCGGCGCCGCTCGACCAGCTCACGACGCCGACGAGCTGGTAGCTGCCCGGCCCGCCGCGCAGGATCGGACCGCCGGAATCGCCCAGGCACGCGCCCGCGCCCGCCGTCTCGGCGAGGCTGCGCTTGTCGGCCACCACCGTGACGGTGTTGGCGACCTGCAACTCGCCGAGGGAGACGAGCCGGGCCTGCCGCAGCACCCGCGCGGTGCTCCGCTTGTTCTCGGCGACGACGCCGTAGCCCGCGATCGCCACCGGCTCGCCCGCCGCGATGCCGCCGCCCGAGCGGGCGGTGAGCGGCTGAAACTCGGGGCCGAGTCGCTCGCTGAGCTTGAGGATCGCCAAGTCGGTGCCGGGCTGGTCCTCCGGCGTGGTGCCGGCCACGAAGTCGGGATGCATCGCCGCCGCGACGGCGCGCAGGCGGCGCGATCGGAACGCGCGGTCCGTCACCACCACCCAGTAGCCGGCCTTGTGCATCACGCAGTGGGCGGCGGTGAGCACGAGATCGGGCCCGATCAGCGAGCCGGAGCACATCTCCCCGGTGGTGCTCTCGATGCGCACGACGGAGCTGCGCAGCCCGTCCGGGTCGCGCGTGATCTCGCCCTGCACCACAGCCTGGGCGGCGCCCGGCCAGAGGACGGGACAGAGGCCGATGGCGGCGGTGGCGAGGAGGGACCGGAGGCGGATGACGGCGACACGCATGAGGAAAGTGTGGAGCCTTTGGCTACGCTCTACAAGGGAAGTCTCGCGAAACGGCCTGGGTTCCGCGATCTTCCGCACACAGCGTCAACGAACCGCTTCACGATCCGGTCATCGGCCCAGGCGCCCGCCTTCCCGAGGGTCAGAACGATCCGGGCTCACTCCCAGCGCCCGCTCGCCCCCCAACCGGCCAGGATGCGGTCGATCCAGGCCCGCTGTGGCCCCACGAGCACGCCTTGCGAGAAACCGCCACAGCCCTGGGCGCCGCTCGTCCAGGTGGTGACCGCGACGACCCGTCCGCCCTCCCCGATCGGCCCGCCCGAATCACCCTCGCAGGCGCCGATGCGGCCGCCGCCGGCCTTGAGCCAGACCAGGATCCGGCTCGGCCCGTGGGGCTCGACCACCGGCAGGTCGGCCGTGCGGAAGGTGCCGCTGCTGCGCGCGTCGCCCGGCCGGGCGACGCCGTAGCCGCCGAGCGTCAGGCTGGCACCCGCCCGCGGCGGCGTCTCGCCGAGGGTGGCCACCGAGAAGCGCGCGGGCAGCGGCGTGGCGACGCGCAGCAGCGCGAGATCGATGGAGCGCCGCCGCCCGCTGATCGCGCCCGCGTCGTAGCCCGGATGCACGTTCACCCCCGCGAGCGGCACCAGCACCGGCGCGCCGGCCTCATCGCGAAAATGCACCCGGTGCTCCGCCGAACCGGCCGCGCAATGGGCGGCCGTGAGCACCGCGTCGCGGGCGAGCACGACGGCGCTGCAGACCCCGCCGCGGGAGGACAGCACCATCACGCTCGCGCCCGCCAGCGGGTTGGCCGGGTCCTCGCGCCCGCCGGTGACGGCGTGGGCCGCGGGGGCGGCGAGGAGGAGGAGCACCGTGGCGAGACGGCGCAGCATGGAAGGGAGCAACACGCGGGCGGTCCAGGCATTCCGGTCGGACGACGGCAGCCCCCTGAGCACGCGGGATCAGGCCGCGCAAGGGCGGTTCAGGGCGAGGAGGGTCCGATCGCACCGGTCATGTCGAACGAGGCGGACAGGCAGCCGGTGCAGACCGAAGCGATCGCCCGGCGTGCCCGGGCGGTGATCCGGGCCTCGAACGCCTCGCGGGCCGCGACCGCGCGCCGGCCCGCCTCCTCCGTGTCCTCGTCGAGCGCCAAAGCGGTCCCGCGCGGCTGGATGCGGAGCACGAGGGGCGACTCGACCGGCATCCCGGCCTCCTGCGCGGCGGCCGGCGCGGCGCAGGCGAGGAGGATCAGCAGACCGGCGGCGGGGCCGCGACGCGCGCTCATCCGGACCGGTGCCTCCCTGCTCGAATCGCGGCGAGGAGCGAATCGCGTGGACCGATGCCCCCAGCCTCGGTGGACAGGGTTAGCCGATCCCTAACCCGCCCCGCCCGCGCTCAGTACCCCAGCGCGCTGCCGTCCTTGCGCGGGTCGGAGCCGGCGGCGAGCACGCCCGCGGTGTGGTCGATCCAGATCACCTGTCCGCCGCCGAGGGGGCCCGCCGGGAGGATGCGGTGGCCGCGGGCTTCGAGGGCGGCGGCCAGGGCGGGCGAGAAACCGTCCTCCAGCTCCACGCCGCCGCCGTAGGCGAAGCTGCGGGGGGCATCGAGCGCCTCCTGCACGTCGAGGCCGCGGTCGATCAGGCCGGTGAGCAGTTCGACGTGGCCCATCGCCTGGTAGTGCCCGCCCATGACGCCGAAGGGCGCGACGGCGCGGCCTTCTCGCATCAGCAGGCCCGGGATGATGGTGTGCATCGGGCGCTTGCGCGGGTGGATGGTGTTCGGGTGGCCGGGCTCGACCCGGAACGAAAAACCGCGGTTGTGCAGCAGCACCCCGCTCTCGGGCGCCAGGATGCCGCTGCCGAAGCCCTGGAAGATCGAGTTGATGAGCGAGATCGCGTTGCCGTCCCGGTCCACGACGCAGAGATAGACCGTGTCCTTGTGCGCCATTTCGGGCCAGAGCACCGGCTCGGCGGCGCGGCCCATGTCGATGGCGCCGCGCGCCCGCGCGTGCCACGCCTCCGAGAGCAGGTGCTCGACCGGCACGCGCGCCACGACGGGATCGCCGAAGAGCACGTCGCGGTGGTGGTAGGCCTGCTTGCAGATTTCGGCGAAGAGGTGGACGCGGTCGACCTCGGACAGGCCCCCGACGTCGAAGCCCGAGAGCACGTTGAGCATCATCAGGGCGGCGAGGCCCTGCCCGCTCGGGGGGCACTCCCAGACGTCGTAGCCGCGGTAGCGCGTGGCGACCGGCACCACCTCCTCGGGCGCGGCCTCGGCGAAATCGTCGAGGGTGTGGAGGCCGCCGAGCGCCCGCAGGCGCCCGACGATGTCCTCGGCCACCGGCCCCTCGTAGAAGCCGCGCGGCCCCTCGGCGGCGATGCGCCGCAAGGTGCGGCCGAGCGCCGGGTGGCGCATGACGGAGCCGGCCCGCGGCGCCTGCCCGTCGACCAGATAGGCGGCGGCCGCGTGCGCGTCGGAGGCGACGCGCTCCATGTTGCGCGCCCAATCCCAGGCGACGCGGGACTGCACCGGGTAGCCGTCCTCCGCGTAGGCGATGGCGGGCGCGAGCAGGTCGCCGAGGGACCGGGTGCCGTAGCGGTCGAGCAGCCACGCCCAGGCGCCGACGGCGCCCGGCACCGTGACGGCGTGGGGCGAGGTCGGGGTGATCGAGAGCCCCTGCTCGAGGTACCACGCGTCGTGCGCGGCGGCCGGGCTGCGGCCCGAACCGTTGAGGGCGACCGGGCGGTCCGCCCCCTTCGGCAGGTAGAGGGCGAAGCAATCGCCGCCGATGCCGGTCATCAGCGGATCGACCACGCCCTGGACCGCGACGGCCGCGATCGCCGCGTCGACGGCGTTGCCGCCCGCACGTAGCACCTCGATGGCGGCCAGCGTCGAGAGCGGGTGGGAGGTCGCGACGGCGGCGTTGGCGGCGTAGACGGGCGAACGGCCCGGGCGCGAGAAATTCCTCATGGGAGCGCGGTCCTCGTTCCTTGGTTCACGCGGTCACGGTTCATGCGGGCCCGGCCACGATGCGAGCCCCGACACAGCGTAGTCTGGCCTCCCGGCCTCAATCGAACTCCCGAGCCCGCTCGGCCATCATGGCGCGGAAGGCCGGGCGCTCCTGGCAGGCCGCGAGCCAGCGGGCGACCGCCGGATGCGCCGCGAACAGGGCCGCGTGCCCTTGCGCGAAGCGAAACACCTCCGCGAGGTTGAGGTCGGCCACCGTGAAGCGTCCGCCCACCACGTGGCCGCCGCCCTCGCCGAGCGCCGCCTCCAGCACCGCGAAGGCGCCGCCCACGGCCTCCACCGCCTCGGCCACCGCGGCACGGTCGCGCGCGCTCGTCCCCTCCCCGTGCAGGAGGATCGGCAGCGTGTGGGGCTCGCACTCGGTCGTGGCCCACAGCGTCCACATGGTCATCAGGCCGTCCTCGCGCAGATCCGCGGGGGCGAGCGGCCCACCGTGGCGCTTGGCGAGGTAGAGGTTGATGGCGAGCGACTCGCAGAGGGTCAGGTCCCCGTCCGTCACCGCCGGGATGCGCCCGTGCGGGTTGATGGCCCGGAAGGCCGGCGAGGCCGTGTTGAGAGGCGCGCCGGGCGCGTGCGGATCGGGCAGGCGGTAGGCCTGGATCACCGGCACCCGCTCGTAGGCGAGGCCGAGTTCCCGGGCGAGCCAGTCGGTGCGCGAGGCGCGGGAGCGCAGGACGCCGTAGATCGTGAGCACCGTCTTCCTCCCCTCCGGCCATGCAGGCACCGGCCGCGTCTTCTCGCATCCGACCCCGCGCAAGGCCAGCGCGGTTTGACCCGGGCGCGCCCTCGGCCCAGGCTGGCGGCATCAGGGAGGGTGAGGCAGGGAGGGTCAGGGATGCCGGTCTGGATCGAGGCGGCCCTCAACGGGCCGTGGACGCGGGCGCGCCAGCCGCGCATGCCGCTCACCGTCGCGGAGCTCGTCGCGGACGGCATCGCCTGCGCCCGGGCCGGGGCGGCGATCATCCACCTCCACGCCTACGATCCGGCGACCGGCCGCCAGAACGACGACCCGGATACCTACGCGGCGATCATCGAGGGCATCCGCGCGGTGGAGGACGTGATCGTCTACCCCACCCTCCCCTTCGTGCAATCGGCCGACGCCTTCCGGCCCGACGCCGTGGCGGCGCGCTACGCGGCGGTCGAGGCGCTCGGCCGGCGCGGCCTCCTCGAATGGGGGGTGGTCGATCCGGGCTCGATCAACCTCGTGACCTCCGAGGAGGCGGCACGGGCGCAGGCCGGCTCGGTCTACCTCAATCCCGGGGAGCATATTGTGCGCGGCCTGCACCTCGCGGCCGAGCACGGCTTCGTGCCGAGCTACGCCATCTACGAGCCGGGCTTCCTCCGGCTCGGCGCCGCGCTCGCCCGCGCCGTGCCCGGCTGCCCGCCGCCGGTCTACCGGTTCATGTTCTCGGACGCCTTCACGTTCGGCTTCCCGCCCGCGCCTTACGCGCTCGACGCCCATCTGCGGCTGCTCGCCTCCGTCACGCCGGGCAGCCCCTGGATGGTGGCCGGGCTCGGCGTCGACATCCGCCCCCTGATCGCCGAGGCGGTGGCGCGCGGCGGGCACGTCCGGGTCGGGCTCGAAGACGCGCCCTTCGGCACCGAGACGCCCAACCCCGCGCTGGTCGCCGACGCGGTGGCCCGGGTGCAGGCGGCGGGCGGGCGCCCCGCCACGGCGGCCGAAATCCGGCGGGCGCACCCGTCCGGCAGGCCGCCCGCGCCGCGCTGACGGCCCGAGCCTCATTCGCCGAAGGGGTCACCGGTCCGGCGGCCGGAATGATGCAACGCCAAGAGCCTCAGATGGAGCCTCAGATGGAGCCTCAGGTGCCGGGCAGCAGCGCCCGCCGGGCGCGCCGCTTCTGGAGCCACAGGTAGGTCGAGAAGGCGAGCGCGATCACCACCAGCGACACCCCGGTGGTCAGGGTGCCGAGCGCGTAGATCTCCGGCGTGGTCACGGTGGTGGTGAGGCCCTGGAGTTCGAGCGGCAGGGTGTTGCGCCCGCCGATCGCCTGGCTGGTGCGGGCGAGTTCGTCCCAGGAGAGCGTGAAGCCGAACAGGGCGACGCCGACGAGCGAGGGCAGGATGATCGGCACCACCACGTGGATCAGCGTGCGCGGCCCGTCCGCCCCGAGGTCGCGGGCGGCCTCCTCGTAGGACCGGTCGAAGCGGTTGAACACCGCGAACATGATCAGGAGCCCGAACGGCAGGGTCCAGGTCAGGTGCGCGCCCAGGCCCGAGCTGAACAGCCCCATCACGGTGCCGTGGTCTTGCAGGACGCTCCAGCCGGTGGCGGCCGCCAGCGCCTTGATGGCGTCGTCGAGGAGGCGGAATTCGAGGCCGATGCCGAGCGACACCACGATCGAGGGCACGATCAGGCTCGCCACCGCGGTGTAGAACAGCAGCCCCTGGCCGCGAAAACCCTTGCGGAAGGCGAGCCCGGCGAAGAAGGCGAGCGTGACGGTGAGGACCATCACCACGAGGCCGAGCGCGAAGGAGCGCCGGAAGGCCGCCCAGATGTCGACCACGCCGAGCCCCGCCCAGAGGCGCGAGAACCAGTGGGTCGAGACCCCGTTGAGCGGGAAGGTCAGCCCGCCCTGCGGCCCCTGGAAGCTCAGGACCAAGATGGTCAGGGTCGGCCCGTAGAGAAACAGCACGAACAGCGCGAAGAACGCCGCCAGGAGATAGAACGAGAGGGGGCGGGGGCCGTCGCGGCGCATCACAATTCCCGCCGCAGGTCGATCAGCCGGGTCAGGCCGGCGATGACGAGGGTGACGGCGCAGAGCAGCACCACGGCGTTCGCGGCGGCGGCCGGGAACTGCAGGTAGGCCATCTGCACCTGGATGATCTTGCCCACCGAGGCGATCTGCTGGCCGCCCATGACGCCCACGGTCACGAAGTCGCCCATCACCAGGGTGAGCACGAAGATCGACCCGATGGCGATGCCGGGCTTGCAGAGCGGCACGATCACGGTCCAGAGGGTCTGCCAGTCCGAGGCCCCGGCATCCCGCGCCGCCTCCAGGACCGAGCGGTCGATGCGCATCATCGAGTTGAAGATCGGCACGATCATGAACACGGTGTTGAGGTGCACGAAGGCCAGCACCACCGAGAAATCGGAGTAGAGCAGCCCGTCGATCGGCGCGCGCGTGAGCCCCAGCGCCATCAGCCCGTCGTTGACGAGGCCGTTGCGGCCGAGCAGCGGGATCCAGGCGATCATCCGGATCACGTTCGAGGTCCAGAACGGGATGGTGCAGAGGAGGAAGAGCACCGTCTGCATCGCGCTGGAGCGCACGTGGAAGGCCACGAAATAGGCCACCGTGAAGCCGATGCCGAGGGTGAAGGCCCAGGCGAGCAGGCAGAACTTCAGCGTCGACAGGTAGGTGCGGAAGGTCGTGCAGAGATCGCCGCCCGAAAAACAGCCCTCGAACACGTCGGCGTAGTTCTGCAGGGTGAAGGACGGGATGATCTCGTACTCGTTGTACTCCCAGAAACTCACCATCAGGGTGAGCGCGAGCGGCACCACGAAGAAGGCCAGGAAGACGAGCGCCAGGGGCGCCGCCTGCCAGTAGGCGAGGCGCCGCTGGCGCCGCGCCTGCGCGGCGAGCCCGGGGGCCTCGGCGGGGGGCGCCGCCGCGGCCTCGGGGATGGGGATCGCGCGCTCGGTGGCGAGGCTCATGCGGCGATGAACTCGTTCCACTTGCGGATCATGTAGGTGTTCTCGTCCATGACCGAGTTCCAGCAGGCCACCGCGCCCATGCGCTGCTCGAAGGAGCCGCCGTCGCGCAGGGATCCCGCCTTCTCCATCACGGTGCCGTCCGGCGCCTTGATGTCCTTCTCGGCGGGCTTGCCCTCCATCCAGAAGGCCCATTCGTAGGGCTCCATCTGGGCCTTGGCGGTCTCCAGCACCGCCGAGTAATAGCCCTGGCGGTTGAGGTAGGCCCCGGCCCAGCCCGACAGGAACCAGTTGATGAAGTCGTAGGCCGCGTCGAGCTTGCGGCCCGACAGGGTCTTGGGCAGGCCGAAGCCGGAGGCCCAGGCCCGGTAGCCCTCCTTGAGGGGCTGGTAGGTGCAGGCCACGCCCTGCGAGCGCACCTTGGTGACCGCGGGCGACCACATCGACTGGATCACCGTCTCGCCCGAGGCCATCAGGTTCACGGATTCGTTGAAATCCTGCCAGAAGGCCCGGAACTGCCCGGCGCGCTTGGCCTCGATCAGCACCTTCATGGTGCGGTCGATCTCCGCCTTCGTCATGTTGCCCTTGTCGGGATAGGTGTACTCGCCCATCGCCTCCACCACCATGGCGGCGTCCATGATGCCGATCGACGGGATGTTGAGGATCGAGGCCCGGCCCTTGAACTCGGGGTTCAGCAGCTCCTTCCAGCTCGAGATCGGCCGCTTGATCAGGTCGGGCCGGATGCCGAGGGTGTCGGCGTTGTAGGTGGTCGGGATCAGGGTGATCCACTCGGTGGGCGAGGCCGCGAACTTGGTGGAATTCTGCCCTTCGAGGTAAAAGACCTTCTTGGGCGCGGTGCCCTGATCGCCGATCGTCTTGCCCCCGACCTCGCCCTTGGTGAAGACCGGGGTGATCTTGTCGGCGTTCTTGATCCGGCGCGCGTCCATGCCGACGAGGTTGCCGGACGGCATCAGCTTCTTGAGGCTGAAATATTCGGAATCGACGATGTCGAAGGAGTTCGGCTGGGTGACGACGCGCTTGGAGACCTCGTCGGTGACGACCGGGATGTACTCGATCGTGATGCCGAGATCCTCCTTCACCTTGCGGGCGATGTCGCCGCTCTGGTTCACGGCGGTGCCGAGGTAGCGCAGCGTCACGGGTTCGGCGGCGCGGATCGCCGGGAAGCCGGTGATCGCGCCGCTGCCGGCGGCGGCGCCGGCAGTGCCCGCGAGCAGGGAGCGGCGGGTGAGGCCGGGGGGGTTGCGTGGATCGGTCATGGTCTCTCCCTCTGGTGTCGGGTCAGGCGTCGAGCCGGTGGGCCTCGCCGGGCTGCCAGCCGAGCTGCACGGTGTCGCCGGGCCGCAGCGGCCGGGCCGCGAAGGCGCGGTCGCTGAGGATCGCGGTGAGCGGCGTGCCCGCATCGGTGACGAGGTCCGGCGCGGTGAGCCCGAGATGCACGGCGCTGCCCTGGTACTCGACCGCGACGACCCGGGCCGACACCGCCTCGGGCCCGGCCTCCGGCCCGAGCAGCATGCGGTCGGCCCGCACGGCCACGCGCCGGTCGGGCAGCGTGATCACGTTGTGGCCGCCGATGAAGCGGGCCACGAAGGCGGTCGCCGGCCGCTCGAAGACGGTGCGCGGGTCACCCGCCTGCTCGATGCGGCCGGCATTCATCACCACCACGAGGTCGGAGAGCGCCATCGCCTCCTCCTGGCTGTGGGTGACGTGCACGAAGGTGATGCCGAGTTCGCCCTGCAGCCGCTTCAGCTCCGTGCGCATGCGCACGCGCAGGAAGGGGTCGAGCGCCGAGAGCGGCTCGTCGAGGAGCAGCACCTTCGGGCTGGTGACGAGGGCGCGGGCGAGCGCGACGCGCTGCTGCTGGCCGCCCGAGAGCTGCGCCGGCAGCCGTTCGGCCAGCGCCTCCATCTGCACGAGGCGCAGCATCGCCTCGGCGCGCCGGTGCCGCTCGGCCTTGCCCACGCCGCGCATGCGCAGCCCGAACGCGACGTTGTCGCGGCAGGTGAGGTGCGGAAACAGCGCGTAGCTCTGGAACATCATGGCGGTGCCGCGCTCAGCCGGCGCGAGGTCGCCCACCGCGCGCGGCCCGATCACCACGTCCCCGGCGGTCACGGTCTCGTGGCCGGCGATCATCCGCAGCGTCGTGGTCTTGCCGCAGCCCGAGGGGCCGAGCAGGCAGCAATAGGAGCCGGAGCGGATCTTCAGGTCGATCCCGTCCACCGCGGTGGTGGCGCCGTAGCGCTTGGTCAGGCCGGCGAGTTCGATGTCCATGTGCGCTCTCTCCCCGCCCGGCAGGATAGCAAGGCTCAGGCCAGAGCCGGCGTGGCCCCCGCGCCGCAGCCTGCCGATTTGCCCCGCCGCCACGATTGCAATGCCGGCGGCGATCCGCTAATGCCCCTCGCGTGTTCGGCACACCCCGCCGCGGTTCCTCCGCGCCGGCGCCCGAACCCGGTTCGCCGTTGTAGCTCAGTGGTAGAGCGCGTCATTGGTAATGACGAGGTCGGGAGTTCAATCCTCCCCAGCGGCACCATCCTCTTCCGACACTGAGCCGAAACTCCGCACGCCAGGAACACACCTGGGGAAGCACCGGGGTTGCGAACCCATCCTCCAAGTGTCTCTGCACAGCAGGGGTGCACCCGCGCGGACGCGTGGGTCAAGCGCCGGCGGGCGATGCCGGCTCAGGCTTCGGCGATCTCGCTGTCCGTCAGCGCCCGCGGGGCGGGGAAGTGCGGCTAGACCTTCAGGTCGATGAGCCGGCCCTGTCCGGCCGGAGGCGGCGCCGACGCGGCGGCCGCGACCATCTCGGCGACGGCCTTCTGCGCGTCGATCTGCTGACGCGCGACGGCGACGCCCACCTGCTGCGAGAACGAGGCGGCCTGCATCTGAACGGCTTGCGCGGCGATGGTGCTCATGCGCCATCCTCGCCCGCACCCGGTGAAGGGGAGGTTAGCGGAGCGCCGCGAACCCGGGCCAGGGCTCGACGCGGGGCGGGCCAGGGCTCGGCGCGGGGCAGGCGAAGAACCCGTAGGGCCGCAGCACCGGCTCACGTCCGACCGGCCGTGTGAGGTCGGGCGTTCGATTCCCTCAACGGCATCACGCGCCGCCCTGCGCTGCACGCCGTCGGCCCGAACGGACGCGTCTCACAAAGTGGCCAAGCACCACAGCGTCGGATCGGCCATCAGGTCGGCGACGAACGCGAAGGTGAGCGCGTGCGTGGGGCAGTTGGTGACGATGCGGCCCTGGATCGGCCGCCCGGCCAGGGCGAGGTCGCCCAGCAGGTCGAGGACCCGGTGGCGGACCGGCTCGTCGGGAAAACGCGCGCCGCCGAGCACCCGGCCGCCGAGGACGATGGCCACGCGCCCCGGGCGGGCGCCGCGCAGCAGCGGCTCGGGCGCGCCCTCCTGCATCCGGCCGAGCGTCCGGGGCGAGATCGCGCGCTGGCAATCCGGCCGGGACGCGGCCGGCCTCGGTCCGGTGCCGGCGGCGACCGTCTGGCTGTGGAACGAGCGGGCCCACAGGCGGTGGCGCAGGGGCGCGGGGAGCAGCTGCTCGGCCAGCCGGGTCCGCAGCACGGTGCGCCAGATCAGCGAGGCGTTGCCGAAGCTGCGGCTCGGCGCGATGGCGGCCTTGAAGACCGCCGCGTCCACGGCCCCCGACCAGCGCATGACGCCGAAGCCGGGCACGCGATCGGTGCTGACATCCACCGCGAAGTGGTCGCAGGGCTCGCCACGGATGAAGCTGTGGTTTTCCCCCACCTGAAACGGCTTCACGATCCGGATCGCGGTGCGCGGCGCGTCCTGCGGGCGGCGCCCCGCCTGCTCGATCAGGTCGCACCAGCGCAGCGCCGAGCCATCGAAGATCGGGATCTCGTCGCCGTCGACCGCGACGAGCGCGTTGTCGATGCCGTAGCTCGTCAGGCTCGCCATCAGGTGCTCGACGGTGCGCAGCTTCCGCCCCTGGCCGAGATCGAGCGACGTGTTCATCCGGCTCGGCACGCGCGACAGCCACGTCCCGGCGACGGACGGCCCCGCACCGCATCGGGTTCCGAACCGAATGCCGTGATCCGGCGGCGCAGGACCGAGCGTGATCCGGCATGGCCGGCCGGTGTGCAGCCCGGGACCGGCGGCCGAGACCTCGGCCGCCAGAGTCGATTGACGGCCGCCCCCTCCGGACTCCATCCCGACGCCCAATCCCTCTCCCCGTTCTTCCGTAACGGACGACGCGCCGTCCTCTACCGGCGTCGAGTGTTTCACAAAACATGCAGGGGTCGAAATCAACTCGTCCGCACAGCCTAATCCTCGCGGTTCGGAGATGGAACGAAACTCATCGGAGTATCTGCCGTAGGGTCACGGCATGCGAGCCGGGCTCAGCGGCGCCGTGTGCGCTCGCTCATCTCGCGGCAGGGCGATGTGGCGCTGCGGACGCCGTGCGCGATCCGGATCAGCCACAGGCCCCTGCACCCTGACGGACGACGCGGCAAGGCCGTGTCCGGCGCCGTGCGTTCGGTCCCGGAGCCGGGCCGCTCAGTCGCCGCCCTCGTCGGGGATGTTGAGGACGGTCCCGCACGCCTTGCAGTGCACCGCATCAGGCTCGTGCCGCTGCAGCCCGCAGACCGGGCAGGGATAGCGGACCTTGCTCGGGCGAAACAGCACCTGGGCGAGGCGCAGAAAGAGGGTGACGCCGCAGATCATCACCACGACGGAGATCAGCCGGCCGGCCGTTCCCTTCAGCGTCACGTCGCCGTAACCGGTCGTGGTCAGCGACGTCACCGTGAAGTACAGGGCGTCGGCGTAGTTCGCGACGTCCGGGTTGGTGCGGTGCTGGGTGGCGTAGACGATGCCCGTCATGATGAAGATGAACACCGCGAGGTTCACCACCGCGATGACCACCTCCTCGTTGCGGCGGAAGAAGTCGCTGTCCTTTCGCAGACGATCGAGCAGTTGATAGGTGCGCAGCAGCCGCAGCGTGCGCAGGATCCGCAGGAAGCCGGCGCCCTCCCCGATCACCGGTGCGAGGAAGGAGGCGATCGCCGCGAAGTCGGCCCAGGTGGTGGGCCGGAGCAGCTCGCGCCCGCGGTGCGGGCCGACGACGAGCCGCGCCGCGACGTCCATCAGCACCGTCACCCCGATCGCCACGTTGAGGGCTTCCAGCGCGGGGTGCGACGGCACGAAGGACGATAGGACGACGAACAGGATCGTCACGAGGTCGAAGCCCAGGAGGGCGTAGCGAAAGCGGTACGCGCGGTCGGACTCGCCCTCGTACAGATCCTTCAGCGATGTGGTCAGCGTCGCCATGCGCGCGGGAAACGGCGGGGCCGCCCACCCGTTCCGCGCGGCCCCGCGCCGCGGCCGAGCGGGTGCAGGCACTGCGGGGCGGTAGCCCGTCCGCAAGGCCGGCGCCGTCCGCGGCGCGCCGACCACGACGGTGCCGTGCCGGTGCGGCTGATGACCGGTGGCCGGCGTGGACCGCTCATCGCGTGGTTTCGTTCACGGCCTGCTCCTCGTTCGGGGATGGAAGGAGGGCGCGGCGCCGCCTCGGTCCGCGAGGCGGGTCATACGGGGCCGGCAGCCCGATCCCCGGCGACGGACGGGTGAAATCGGCGGGCGGCCTCGCTATCACGGGGAGCGGGGAGCCGCGCGCGTTCCGGCCGCGGGCCGCTGGACCACCGGCCACGCGGAGGGCACGCCATGGCGCAGTTCATCAACGCGCGCGACACGGTCGTCACCGATGCCATCGAGGGCCTGCTCGCGGCGAGCGGCGGGCGCCTCGCGCGGCTCGACGGCTTTCCCGACATCCGCGTGGTGCTGCGGGCCGACCCCGAGCCGGGCCGGGTGGCGGTGGTCTCGGGCGGCGGCTCGGGGCACGAGCCGGCCCATGCCGGCCTCGTCGGGCCGGGCCTGCTGAGCGCGGCAGTGTGCGGCGACGTCTTCGCCTCGCCCTCGGTCGACGCGGTGCTGGCCGGCATCCTGGCGGTGACCGGGCCGGCCGGGTGCCTGCTCGTCGTCAAGAACTACGCGGGCGACCGGCTGAACTTCGGCCTCGCGGCCGAGCGCGCCCGCGCGGCGGGCCTGCGCGTCGAGACCGTGCTGGTGGCCGACGACGTGGCGCTGCCGCACGCCATTCAGCCCCGCGGCATCGCCGGCACGCTGTTCGTCCACAAGGTGGCGGGCCACGCCGCGGAATCCGGCGCGCCCCTGGAGGTCGTGGCGGATCTCGCCCGCCGCGCGGCCGGGGCCGCGCGCTCGCTCGGCATCGCGGTCTCCACCGCCACCATGCCGGGCAGCGCGCCGACCCGGCGCCTCGCCGAGGGCGAGGCGGAACTCGGGCTCGGCATCCACGGCGAGCCGGGCATCGAGCGCATCGCGCTGCCCCCCGCCCGCGACCTCGCCGGGCTGATGGCCGAGCGGCTCGCGCCCGCGCTCGGCGGGGCGCAGCGGCTCGCGCTCCTCGTCAACAATCTCGGCGCGGCCACCGCGCTGGAGATGCAGGTGCTCACCCGCGCGGTGCTCGACACGGAGCTCGGCCGGCGCGTGCGCCTGCTGCTCGGGCCGAGCCCGGCCATGACGGCGCTCGACATGCACGGCGCCTCGCTCTCGGTCCTGCCGCTCGACGACGCGATGGAGGCCGCGCTCCTCGCACCGGTGGACGTGCCGGCCTGGCCGCGCGCCGCGATCGTCGCGGCGGCCCCGGTGCGCCCGCTGCCCGCCGGCCTGTCCGGCGAAGCGTTCACGCCCTCCCGCGACCCGGCGGTGGCGGCCCGGATCGCGGCTGCCGCCCAGGCGCTCGTCGCGGCCGAGGGCGCGCTCAACGCGCTCGACGCGCGGGTGGGCGACGGCGACACCGGCACCACCTTCGCGGGGGCGGCCCGCGCGGTGCTGGCGGGCCTCGACGGGCTGCCGCAGGCTGATCCGCCCGCACTCGCCCGGGCGCTCGCCTGGCGGATCGGCCGCGCGGCGGGCGGATCGAGCGGCGTCCTCGCCTCGATCTTCTTCTCGGCGGCCGGCACCGCGCTCGCGGCGGGCGCGGACTGGCCGGAGGCCCTGGCCGACGGCGTGGTGCGGGTGCGGGCCTATGGCGGCGCGGCACCCGGCGACCGCACGCTCCTCGACGCGCTGGTGCCGGCCGTGGAGGCGCTGCGCACGGACGGCCTTCCGGCGGCGGCCCTGGCCGCGCGCGAGGGCGCCCGCGCCACCGCCGCGATGCAGCGCGCCGCCACCGGGCGGTCGAGCTACCTCGCGGCCGGCGACCTCGCGGGCGTGGAGGATCCGGGCGCCGCCGGCGTGGCAGAAATCTTCGCGGCCCTCGCGGCCGAGGCCGGGCGCGGCCCGTCCTGACGGCGCCGGCGGCTCAGTTCACCTCCACCTGCACCACCCCCGGCACCGCCCTGAGCGCCCCCGCGATCTGCGGCGTCGCCTGATACTTGCCGCCCAGCTTCACCTCCACCTCCCGCTCCCCCCCGTCGAGGATCAGGATCAGCGAGACCTCGCCCTCCCCGCGCATGGTCAGGCGCTGCTGCACGCTCGGGATCGGGCGCTCGTCGCGCAGGTAGATGCGCATGCCCTTCTGGTGGCGGGCGACCGCCTGATCGAGGGGCTCGCAGGTCTGGATGCGGGCGCGCACGTCCTCGCCCTCGGCGCTGGCCTGGAGCTGCAGGGCGAGCGCCCGGCCGGGCTCCAGCATCTCGCGGTAGTGCTGCAGCCCCTCCGAGAAGACGATCGCCTCGAAGTGGCCGGTCTGGTCCGAAAGGTTGACGATGCCGATCTTGTTGCCGGTCTTGGTGCGCCGCTCCGAGCGGTCGAGGACGGTGGCGGCGACGCGCCCGACCGTGCTGCCCGCCCGCACCGAGCGGCAGAACTCGACCCAGGTCTGGACGCGCAGCTTCTTCAACAGGTCGCCGTACTCGTCGAGCGGGTGGCCCGAGAGGAAGAAGCCGACCGCCTCGTACTCCTTCTTCAGCCGATCGGCCGCCGGCCAGGGATCGTAGGGCGGGATGCGCAGGCCGACGCCGGCCGCCGCGACCCCGCCGAACATGTCGGTCATGCCGACCGTCTCGGCCTCCAGCGCCCCTTGGGCGAGGCGCATCATCGGCTCGATCGCCGCAAAGGCGCGCGCCCGGTCGGGCTCGATCTCGTCGAGCGCGCCGGCGCCGACGAGGCTCTCCAGCGTGCGCTTGTTGACGAGCCGCGGGTTGAGCCGGCGGGCGAAGTCGCCGAGATCGCGAAACGGCGTCGTCCCGCGCGCCTGCACGATCGCCTCGACGGCCGCCCGGCCCACGCCCTTGATGGCCGCGAGCGCGTAGCGGATCGTGCCGTCATGCACCTCGAAGGTGACGCCCGAGCGGTTCACCGAGGGGGGCTCGACCTTGATGTCGAGGCGCTGCGCGTCCTGGCGCAGTTCGGCGAGCTTGTCGGTGTCGTCGAGGTCCTGGGACATCGAGGCCGCCAGGAATTCGACCGGATAGTTCGCTTTCAGGTAGGCGGTCTGATAGGTGATCAGCGCGTAGGCGGCGGCATGCGACTTGTTGAAGCCGTAATCCGCGAACTTGGCGAGCAGGTCGAAGATCTCGTTGGCCTTGGCCTTGTCGAGGCCGCGCTCGGTGGCCCCTTTGAGGAAGCGGTCGCGCTGGGCGTCCATCTCCGCCTTGATCTTCTTGCCCATGGCGCGGCGCAGGAGGTCGGCGTCGCCGAGCGAGTAGCCGGCCAGCACCTTGGCCACCTCCATCACCTGTTCCTGGTAGACGATGATGCCGAAGGTCTCGGCCAGGATCGGCTCCAGCTTGCCGTGCGGGTACCACGCGGCCTCGTTGCCGGCGTCCCGCCCGAGCTTGCGCTCGCAATAGACCGGGATGTTGGCCATCGGGCCGGGCCGGTAGAGGGCGACGAGCGCGATCAGGTCCTCGAAGCGGTCGGCGCACATCTCGACGAGCGCCTTGCGCATGCCCGCCGATTCCACCTGGAACACGCCGACCACCTCGCCCTTGCGCAGGCGCTCGTAGGTCCGCTCGTCGTCGATCGGCAGCGCCGCGAGGTCGATGGTGATGCCGCGCTGCTCCAGCAGGTCGGTGGCGGTGCGCAGCACGGTCAGGGTCTTGAGGCCGAGGAAGTCGAACTTCACGAGGCCCGCCTGCTCCACCCACTTCATGTTGAACTGGGTGACGCGCATGCCCGTCTTCGGGTCGCGGTAGAGCGGGACCAGCTGCTCCAGCGGCCGGTCGCCGATCACCACGCCCGCCGCGTGGGTCGAGGCGTGCCGGTGCAGGCCTTCCAGCTTCTTGGCGATCTCCATCAGCCGGGCGACGACCGGCTCCTCCTCCATCGCGCTCTGGAGCCGGGGCTCGCCCTCGATCGCCTGGACCAGGGTCACGGGATTGGCCGGGTTCTGCGGCACGAGCTTGGTGAGCTTGTCCACCTGCCCGTAGGGCATCTCCAGCACGCGGCCGACGTCGCGCAGCACGCCGCGGGCGAGCAGCGTGCCGAAGGTGATGATCTGCGCGACCTGGGGCTCGCCGTAGCGCGCCTGCACGTACTGGATCACGCGCTCGCGGCCCTCGACGCAGAAGTCGATGTCGAAATCCGGCATCGAGACGCGCTCGGGGTTGAGGAAGCGCTCGAACAGCAGGCCGAACTTGAGGGGATCGAGGTCGGTGATGAGGAGCGACCACGCGACGAGCGAGCCCGCGCCCGAGCCGCGGCCCGGCCCCACCGGGATGTCGTTGGCCTTGGCCCACTTGATGAAGTCCGAGACGATCAGGAAGTAGCCCGGGAACTTCATCTTGGTGATGACGTCGATCTCGTAGGCGAGGCGGTCGCGGTAGACCTGCGCCGTCAGCCCCTCGGCCGGCCCGGCCGCCGCGAGGCGGCGCTCCAGCCCCTCCTCGGCCTGCCGCTTCAGCTCGCCCGCCTCGTCCACGACGGCCGCCGCCGCCTCCGCGGGTGCGTGGCCGGCCGGCATGCTGCCCGCAGGCAGCCCGAAGCTCGGCAGGATGGGCTTGCGCGTGCGCACCCGGCAGGCGCAGCGCATCGCGATCTCGACGGTGGCCTGGAGCGCGTCGGGCAGGTCGCGAAACAGCTCCGCCATCGCCGCGCGGGTCTTGAAGTCGTGGCGGGGGGTGAGCCGGCGGCGTTTCTCGTCCGAGACGAGGCGGCCCTCCGCGATGGCGAGCAGGGCGTCGTGGGCCTCGTAATCGTCGGGGCGGGCGAAGAACGGCTCGTTGGTGGCGACGAGCGGCAGGCCGTGGCGGTCGGCGAGCGCGATCAGCTCGGCCTCGACCGCCCGCCCGTCGGGCAGGCCGTGGCGCTGGATCTCGACGTAGAGATGGTCGCCGAAGGCGTCGGCGAGGAGCGCGAGGCGCTCGGCCGCGTGCTCCGCCCGGCCCGCCCGCAGACAGGTGTCGAGCGGCCCGGAGAATCCGCCGGTGAGCGCGATCAGGCCCGGGGCGCGCTCCTTCAGGGCGCCCGCCGCCACCCGCGGCGCCTCGCCGAGCGGGCCGTCGAAATAGGCGCGGCTGGCGAGGTCGAGGAGGTGCCCGTAACCCTCCTCGTCCTTGGCGAGCAGCACGAGGTTAGGGGCCGGCGCCGGCCCGCCGCGCTGGCCGGGCTCGGGCGTCTCGAAGGCCACCGAGAGCTGGATGCCGGCGATCGGCTGGATGCCGAGCCCCGCCGCCTTCTCGGAGAATTCCAGCGCTCCGAACAGGTTGTTGGTGTCGGTGAGCGCCAGCGCCGGCTGCCGGTCCGCCGCCGCCGCCTTGGCGAGGTCGGCGATCTTCAGCGCCCCCTCCAGCAGGGAGTAGGACGAGTGGGTGTGCAGGTGAACGAAGCCGACGTCCTTGAGAACCCGCACCGGCGCTGCTCCGAGAATCGAGGCCGGGGCTCGCCCGGCCGGAGCCGCCAAGGTTCGCAGGTGCGAGACCGCGAGTCATCCGGGAGGCCGGCCACAGCCGATGGGAATTCACAGCCCATGATCCCGGCCGTCGGCGGAGCATCGCGCAGGGTGCCCAGCAAAAAAAATGTCGCCGATCGCGGAACCCGGCCGGACGGCCCGCGTTACGCTCGCGCGAGGCTCCCAGGAGCTCGCACGGTTGGGTGCCGGAGGCGGTATCCGGCATCCCTCATTCTCGCATTGCTCAACCGGAGGATGTGACCATGAGGACCTTCGACATGTCCCCCCTGTACCGGTCCACGGTCGGGTACGAGCGCCTGTTCGACATGCTGGACCAGGCGTCGCGCCTGGAGCCACTGGCGAACTGGCCGCCCTACAACATCGAGAAGACCGGCGACGACCGGTACCGCATCACCATGGCGGTGGCGGGCTTCGCGGCGGACGAGATCGACCTCACGCAGCACGACACGACCCTGACGGTCACCGGCCGCAAGCACGAGGCCGAGAACGACCGCCAGTACCTGCATCGGGGGATCGCCGGGCGCACCTTCCGCCAGACCTTCAACCTCGCCGACCACGTGAAGGTCACGGGCGCGCGCCTGGAGCACGGGCTGCTCGCGATCGAACTGGTGCGCGAGGTGCCCGAGGCGCTGAAGCCGCGGCGCATCGCGATCACGGCCGGCGGGGTCCCAGTCGGACAGGACAACGCCCCGACCCAGCTCGAAGGGCCGGCCCCTGAGGGGCAGGTCCGGGAAGAGCAGGCCCGCGGAGGGCAGGTCAGGGCGGCGTGACCGGAGACGACGCCGGGGCGGGCGCGACGCCGCCGCCCCGGCGCGCCACAGGGAGGCGATCCATGCAGCAGATCATGCCGAGTCCCGACCGGATCGGGCCGATCGAGGCGGCAACCGCGCCGCCCCCCGCCATCGAGGGCTGGACGGGCGTGGCGGAGCCCGGCGACATCTTCCGCCACCCCCGCGATGTGCTGGCGCATCCGGGGCTGTCGGCGCAGGAGAAGCGGGCGGTGCTCGCGGCCTGGGCCTCCGACGTCCACGCGGTCGAGGCGGCCCCGGCGCTGCGCCGCCTGCCCGGCCGCCTCGCGGTGACGGTGTCGGTGGACGACGTGCTGTCGGCCCTGCGGGCGCTCGACGGCGCGGCCCGGCGCGAGCGCGCCCCGCTGCGCCCTCCCGTCGCGCGCCGCCAGCGGCTCCGCAGCGTGCCCGCGCGGATGCCCGACTGGACGGCACGGTTCGAGATGCGGCTCGACGCGCTGCTGCGGGATTACGCGCAGCTGCCGGAGGCGCCCGGTACGGAGCCGCCCAGGCGCGCGGCCTCGCGCGACGCGGAACGGCCGCCTGTGCCGTGAGGCGGCGGCCTCGCGCGGGTGCTCAGCCGATATAGGGCCACGCCCGCAGCGGGCAGCTCGTCTCCGGCGCGGGGGCCGCCTCCCCGGCGCGGGCCGGCGGCTCCGCGGCGGAGAGGACGGGCGCGATCTGGCTCCAGCCGATCAGGACGGCCGCGGCGGCGATGATCCGGATGATGTTGAGCACGACCTTGATCCCGTGCGTGGCCGATGGAGCACCGAGCATCGCCAGGAGTCCTTGCCAAGCGCTTGCCCGAGCGATTGCGCGCCGCAACACAACCCGCGCGCGTAGCAGAATCGCCACAGCGAGGCTCGCCGGACGGCCCTGCGCCGCTACTTCCTCCCGCCTCGACGGAGGAGACGCATCATGGCGACCAAGGCGCGGCGGCGGCCATCATGGAAGAAGCAGACCCGCAGACCGAAGCCCGAGGCCAAATCGCTGACGCGGAAGGTCGTCGAGGCGGCAGCCGACGTCGCCGGCAAGGCCCGGGAGACGATCCGCAGCACGGTGGAGAAGGTGACGGGCTGAGCCGGGAGGCTCACAGCCCGTAGGACACGCCGGTGAGGTCCTCGGACAGGTCCCACAGCCGCCGGGCGGCGTCGCGGTCGTCGGCCTGAGGCGCGATCCTGGCGGGCCGCGGGGCGCCGCGCGCCTCCCAGATCCCGTCCGGGCCGTAATAGCGCCCGCCCTCGGCCTCCGGGGCGGTGGCGGCGTAGAGGAGCGGCAGGGCGCCCTGCGCGGCGCTCTGCCCGATGAGGCCGAAGATGGCGTGGCCGGCCAGGCGAGCGATCGGGCCGGCACGGTCGCCGCGCCGGATGATGTCGGTCCGGGCGATGCCGGGATGGGCGGGCACCGACCGGATCGGCGAGCCGGCCCCGCGCAGCCTGCGGTCGAGTTCGAGCCCGAACATCAGCATGGCGAGCTTCGATTGCCGGTAGGCGCCCTGCGCCGAGTAGGACACGCGCAGCTGCGGATCGTCGAAATCGAGGCGGGCCGAGCGGTGGGCGATGCTCGCCACCGGCACGATCCGGGAGGCGGCGGACGGCACGAGCGCGGGCAGCAGCAGCCCGGTCAGGGCGAAATGGCCGAGATAGTTGGTGGCGAGCTGCCGCTCGAACCCGTCCGGGGTTTCTTCGCGGCGCGGCACGGAGGCGATGCCGGCGTTGAGCAGGAGCACGTCGATGGGCCGGCGCTTCTCGTGCCACCGCGCCGCGAATTCCCGGACCGAGGCGATGCGGGCGGTATCGAGGGCGCGGAACTCCACGGCGGCGGGCGGATGCGCCTTGCGGATCGCCGCCATCGCGCGGTCGGCCCGGGCGGCATCGCGGGCGGCCAGCACCACCCGGGCGCCCGCCCGGGCGAGCGCCAGCGCGGCCTCGTAGCCGAGGCCGCTCGTGGCGCCGGTGACGATGGCGATCCGGCCGGTCTGCGGCGGGATCTGGTCCGTGGTCCAAGCGGAGGCGGGCATGGGCGGACAATGGCCCAGGCCGGCGGGACGTTCCAGGCGGCGCGGCCGGGGCCGTCCTCAGATCTCGTACATCAGGCCCGGCTCGTAGGCGGGCGGCGCCGGCCGGCGGACGAACAGGTCGGGCCGGTGGCGCGGGCCGGACGGGCAGGTGGCGCAGCGGCGGGTCATGCGGTCGTAGAGGCGCTTCACGGTCGTGCTGGCGGTGACCGTGAACAGGAACGGCAGCAGGGCGTGCACGAAGGCCGCCAGGGCGGCGCCGAGCAGCGGCACCGCGTAGCTCAGGGAGGCGCGCATGTGCTGCGTGTAGGTCTCGCCGAGCGAGGAAGGATGGTCGGTGAAGAGGTGCGTGAGCCGCATGTCCCGATCCTCTGCCGTTCAACGAAGCCGGCCTGGCCCGATCGATCTCCGGTCAAGCGAATACAGGGCCAACAGGGTTAACGCTGTGTGAAATCGTACATCCCCGCAACCAGACGGCGCGTCGACGGGAGCGCCGGCGTCATTGCCGCTGGGCCTTGGCGAAGCGCTTGAGCAGCCGCTCGCGCCGCAGCCGCGACAGGCGGTCGATCCAGAAGACGCCGTCGAGCTGGTCGACCTCGTGCTGCAGGCAGGCGGCGAGGAACCCGTCGGCCTCGGTCTCCCGGGCGCTGCCGTCGAGATCCCGGTAGCGCACCCGCACCCGGGCGGGCCGCTCCACCTCCTCGTCCACGCCCGGCATCGCCACGCTGCCCTCGCGGTGGCGGGCGGTCTCGGGGGAGGCCCAGACCACCTCCGGGTTGAGGTAGGTCACCGGCGCCGCATCGAGCGACGGGCGGATCACCGCGAGGCGGATCGCCCGGCCGACATGCGGCCCGGTGAGGCCGATCGCCCGCACGGAGGCGAGCGTGTCGAGGAGGTCTCGGGCGAGCTCCGCCGTGGCGGCGTCGGCGGCCGAGGGCGGCACCGGCCGGTGCAGGCGCGGGTCGGGGTAGCGGAGGAGGGCGAGTGCCGGCACGCGGCGCCTCAGCGGGTGCGCCAGTCGGACGGCCACATCCCGGACCGCTCGACCCCGACGACGAGGATCACCACGGCGAGCGTGATCGCGATCACCACCAGGATGTTGCGCCCCGGCACCCCGCGCGCGACGAGGAAGAGCACGAGGAGGAGCGAGACGACGGAGATGGCGAGGTCCATGGGGGGGCTCCCTGCGGGGCGGATGCCGCGGCGGCTCAGCGCTGCGATGGCGAGGTCCCGGCGGCCGGCCGCAGCGCCCCGAGGACGCGCCGCAGCCGCACCCGCCAGGGATCGCGCCCGGTGCGGGCGAGGTCCCGGCCGCAGGCCCGGGCGGTCTCGGGGCCGAACTGGAAGGCGATCTCGGTGGATTCGGCGATGCGCAACGCCAGGGCGGGCCGCCGCGGCGCCACCTCGCCGGCCGTCCAGCCGAGCACCGGGAAGAAGCAATTCTCCACCACGGTGCCGGGCTCGACCGGATGCGCCACGTCAGCGCAGACCGAGGCGGTCGCCATCAGGGCGAGCCCCAGTTCCGAAGCCTCCGCGGCGCTGAGGCGGACCGGGTAGTCCCGCGGGCCGAACCGCACCACGAGGTCGAGGGCGTCGGTGCCGGCGGCCACCACCGTGAAGCGCACGTCCGCCGGGGGAGCAGCCTCCGATCCCATGGGGGTTGCAGCCCTCCGCGCGCTGGCCGGCGCGTCCGCCGGCCGGACGACCTCCCGGACGCATAGCGCCGCGCTTGCCCCAGGCGCAACCCCGGCCTCAGCGCCCGGGCGCCGCGGGGGTGTTGGCGGCCTGCCGCCCGTCCGCCTCGCGGATGCCCACGCGCTGGCCCTGGCGCAGCAGCTCGATGTGCGAGGTGGCGACGCGGGCACCGGCCTTCAGCCCGCGCAGGATCGCGGTCTGGTCGCCGTAGGCGTCGCCGGTCTCGACCGGCGTCATGGCGGCCCTGCCGTCCTCGCCCACCGTCCAGACGATGCGCTGGTCGAGCTGCGAGGAGAGCGCGATGGTCGGCACGAGGAGCTTTTCCTCCGTCCCGACCTGCACCCGGGCGCGCACGAACTCGCCCGGCAGGAAGCGCTCGTCGGCATTCGCCAGCCGCGCCCGCACGAGGCGGCGGGCGGTGCGCGGATCGAAGCGGTTGTCGAGCCGGTAGATCTCGGCCCGCCGCTCGGGCTCGGAGGCGCCGCCGATCACCTCCACGAAGGCCTTCTCGGCCTCCAGCGCGCGGCGCACGGCCTCGGAATCCTCGGCCGACAGCGCGATCTGCACCTCGATCGGCTGGGTCTGCACCACGCTCACCAGCTGCGTGGCGTTCTCGGTGACGAGGTCGCCGACATTGACCTCGGAGAGGCTGGAGCGCCCATCGAAGGGGGCGCGGATCACCGCGTAGTCGAGGTTGAGCTTCTGGCGGGCGATGGCGGCCTCCGCCTCCTGCACCCGGCTGCGGGCGACCGCGCGGTTGCTCTCCAGCTGCTGGAAGCGCTGCTCGGAGGCGATGCCCTTCTCGGCCAGCGGCTCGGTGCGCTGCACCTCGACCTCCGCGAAGGAGAGCTGGGCCTGGGCCTGCTGGCGCTGGGCCTCCGCGGTCCGGAGCGCGACCTCGAAGGGGCGCGGATCGATGCGAAACAGCACCTGCCCCTTCTTGACCAGCCCGCCCGGCTCGAAGGGCCGCTCCACCACCACGCCGGTCACGCGGGGCTGGAGCGCCGCGTCGCTGTTGGAGACGATCACCCCCGTGTAGGAGAAGGCCACCGGCACGGTCGCGGTGCGGGCCTGCGCCACCGTCACGTCGAACTCGGGCTTGCCGGAATCCTTGCCCGCCTCCTGGCCGGCCGACGGGGCGCCGAGCCAGTCGGCGACGGGGGCCGGCAGCGCCGCCCGGACGCCCTCGGGCAGGGGCCGGCCGGCGAGAACCCACAGGCCGGCGCCGGCCAGCACGAGGCCGAGCACGCCGAGCCCGGCACGGAACCATGAACGCACGCGCTGTCTCCTGACGAGGACGGCGGGGACGGGAGCGGGACGTCCGCCGGCCGCAGGGGGAACTCGCCCGATGCCGATGCGTTGCACGGCCTTGTTCGCCCACACCTCAATTGCGCGCGAGTTCATCCTTCGGGATCGACCAGTTCAGCGCGCGCGGGAACGCCGAGGCCGGGATGTTCGCCTACTTCGTCGACCGTCCCGTCCTGGCGGGCGTGATCTCCGTCCTGATCACGCTGATCGGCGGCGTGGCCGGCCTCGCCCTGCCCATCGCCCAGTTCCCCGAGATCGCGCCGCCGATCATCAACGTGCAGGCGACCTACCCGGGCGCCACCGCGCAGCAGGCCTACGAGGCGATCGCGATCCCGCTCGAACAGGAGATCAACGGCGCCCAGAGCCTCATCTACATCAGCTCCACCAGCAATGCGGACGGCAGCGTCAACCTCGACGCCACGTTCGAGGTCGGCTCCGATCTCAACGCCGCCGCCGCCGAGGTGCTGACGCGCGCCCAGCGCGCCGAGGCCCGCCTGCCCGAGGCCGTGCGCGCCCAGGGGCTGGAGATCACCAAGAGCACGCGCCAGCGCCTGGGCAACGTCGTGCTCTACAGCGACACCGACGCCTACGACGAACTCTTCCTGTCGAACTGGGCCGAGACCCAGGTCATCAAGCCCCTGCGCCGGGTGACCGGCATGGGCCGGATCGTGAACTTCTCCAACAAGCGCTACGCCATGCGCATCTGGCTCGATCCGGCCCGCATGGAGGCGCTCGGCATCGCGCCGAGCGCGATCACGGCGGCGATCGAGCAGCAGAACGCGCAGATCACGGTCGGGTCGCTCGGCCGCGAGCCGGTGGAGCCCGCGCCGGCCTTCGAGCTGCAGATCGTCACCAAGGGCCGCCTCACCGAGGCGCGGGAATTCGCCGACATCGTGATCCGGGCCAACCCGGACGGGTCGGTGGTGCGGGTGCGCGACGTCGGGCGGGTGGAGCTCGGCTCCGAGCAGTACGGCAGCCGCTCGACCTTCGACAACAAGCCCGCCGCCTCCCTCGGCCTGTTTCAGAACCCGGAGGCCAACGCCGTCGAGGTGATGCGCGGCGTCCACGCCACCATGGCCGATCTCGCCAAGCGGTTTCCCCCGGGGCTGAAGTACAAGGTCGCCCTCGACCGCACCGACTTCGTCCGCGCGGCGATCCACGAGGTCTACAAGACCCTGTTCGAGGCGATCCTCCTCGTGGTGATCGTCACCTACCTCTTCCTGCAGAACTGGCGGGCGACGCTGATCCCGGCCATCGCCGTGCCGGTGGCGCTGGTGGGCACCTTCGGGCCGATGGCGGCGCTCGGTTTTTCGCTCAACACCCTGAGCCTGCTCGGGCTCGTCCTGGCGGTGGGCCTCGTGGTCGACGACGCCATCATCGTGGTGGAAAACACCGAGCGGCTGATGCGCGAGGGCAAGCCGCCGCGGGAGGCCGCCCGCGAGGCCGTGAACGAGGTCGCCGGCCCGGTCATCGCCACCACCCTGGTGCTCGCCGCGCTGTTCGTGCCGGTGGCCTTCATCCCGGGCCTCACCGGCCAGCTCTACAACCAGTTCGCGCTCACCATCGCGATCTCGGTGCTGATCTCGGCGGTGGTGTCGCTGACCCTGACGCCGGCCCTGTGCGGTCTCCTGCTCAAGCCGAGCCACGAGGAGAACCGCGCCCGCTGGCGGGCGCCGCTGCGCTGGTTCAACCGCGTCCTCGACCGCGGCGCGGAGGCCGCGGCCTCGTCCACGGCAGTGCTCTCGCGGCGCTTCGCCGTGACGGCGCTCGTCTTCCTGGGCTTTGCCGGGCTCACCGTGTGGCTCGTCTGGCAGCGTCCCACCGCCTTCGTGCCGCAGGAGGATCAGGGCTACTTCTTCGCCGACGTCGCGATGCCCAAGGGGGCCTCGGTCGCCCGCACCGCCGAGATGGTGCGCAAGGTCGGCGAGGCGGCGCTCGAAAATTCGGCGGTGTCGAACACCATCGGGGTCGCGGGCCGCGGCATCCTGGCGGACGTCACCGCGCCCTTCTACGGCTTCCAGATCCCGACCCTGAAACCCTGGAATGAGCGCGAGGCCACGGTCACGGACGTGATCGGCAAGCTGCGCGCCCAGTTCAAGAACCACCCGGATGGCGTGCTGCGCATCGTCGATCCCTCGCCGCTGCCGGGGCTCGGCAACCGCGGCGGCCTCACGGTGGAGCTGCAGGACCGCAGCGGCGAGGGGGGCCTGCGCCTCGCCCGCACGGCCGATGCCTTCATCGAGAAGCTGAAGGGTCTGCCGGAGGTCGGCGGGGCCACCGCCACGACGAGCTACGGCGTGCCGCAGCTGCGGCTCGACATCGACCGGGCCAAGGCCGAGCAGCTCGGCGTGAGCCTGCAGAGCCTGTTCGACGCGCTCGGCACCTATGTCGGCTCGTCCTTCGTCAACCTCTTCAACCGTTTCGGCTTCGTCTATCAGGTCTACGTCCAGAGCGAGGCGCAGGGGCGGCGCACCCTCGACGATCTCCAGCGCCTGACCGTGCCGAACAACCGCGGCGAGCCGGTGCAGATCGGCTCCCTCGTCACCGCCCGCTTCGTCGGCGGGCCGACGGCCGTCCTGTCCTACAACACCTACCCGGCCATCGAGATCGCGGTGGAGACGGCTGATTCGGCGAGTTCGGGCGCGGCCATCGCGGCGGTGGAGAAGCTGGCCGACACGGCGCTGCCCACCGATTTCGCGGTGGAATGGACCGAGGTCGCCTACCAGGAGAAAATCGCGGGCGGCTGGGCACCGCTGATCTTCGCGCTGGGCGTGGTGATGATCGTGCTCCTGCTCGCGGGCCAGTACGAGAGCGTGACGCTCCCCTTCGTGGTGGTGCTGGCGACGCCGCTGGCCGTCTTCGGCGCCGTCGGCGCGCTCGCGCTGCGCGACCTGCCCCTCGACATCTTCGGGCAGATCGGCCTGCTGCTCCTCGTCGGGCTGGCGGCCAAGAACGCGATCCTCCTCGTGGCCTTCGCCAAGGAGCGGCGCGAGGCGGGCGAGGAGGCGCTCCGGGCGGCACAGGATGCGGTGCGGCTGCGCATCCGCCCGATCCTGATGACCTCCTTCGCCTTCATCCTCGGCGCGGTGCCGCTCGCCATCGCCAGCGGGGCGGGCGCCAACGCGCGCGTCTCCATCGGCACGGTGGTGATCGGCGGCCTCGTCATGGCGACCGTGCTCACGCTGCTGGTGACCCCGGTCTTCTACGTCGCGGCCGAGCGGCTGGTGGGTCTCCGGCGTCGGCGGAAGGCGTCAAAGGGCACCCCATCAGAGAGCACGCCGCAGCCGGCGGAATAGGCCGGCCCCGCGCCAGAGCGGTGCCCGATCGCGTTGCAATCGAGCACCGCTCTAAGTTTTTGATCTGCCGCATTTTCTGCGACGAACCGGTATCCACTTCGTCGGAAAATGCTCTAACGCCCGGCCGGCTCGACCGCGATGTCGTAGTGCAGGACCTCCTCGCGGGTGCCGAGCGACTCGTAGAGCGCGATGGCCGGGTCGTCGCCGTGATCGGCCTGGACGAACACCGCCCAGGCGCCGCGCTCCGCCGCGATGTCGCGCAGGCGCCCGATGAGGGCGGTGGCGATGCCCTGCCGCCGGTGCTCCTGGGCCACCGCGAGGTCGTAGAGGTAGACCTCGCGCCGCGCCCGCTCGAGCTTGTCGAGCTCGTAGGCCACGAGCCCGCCCACCACCGCCTCGCCCGCGAGCGCCACCAGCACGACGATGTGCTCCCGGCCGAGCAGCTCCTCCAGGTAGGCCCCGTCCGGCGGCGCGCCGCCATAGGTCTCGGGATCCCCGAAGGCCGTCCCGAACATCGCGTTCAGGGCGCGCGCCGGGGCGATGTCGGCGGGGCCTAAGCGGCGCAGCGTGACGGGGGATGTGGCCATGGCGGGGTCCTCATCGTGATGCCGGGGCGTGTCTCAGCCGAAGCAGCCGCGCGAGCCCACCCTTTCCACCTCGTTTGACGGACGAATGGCAGGCGCAGGCAGCACAGGAACCCCTCTCCCGTGCGGGAGAGGGGTTCCCGCGCTCAATCGGTGGAAGTGACAGGCTCGCGCACGGCGCTCACGCCGCCCGGCTCTCGAAATCGATCCGCGGGTCGATCCAGCTGTAGGTCAGGTCGGAGATCAGGTTCACCACCAGCCCGACCAGCGAGAAGATGTAGAGGTTGGCGAACACCACCGGGTAGTCGCGGTTCACGATCGACTCGAACGACAGGAGGCCGAGGCCGTCGAGGGAGAAGATGGTCTCGATGAGCAGCGAGCCGGCGAAGAAGGCCGAGATGAAGGCGCCCGGAAAACCGGCCACCACGATCAGCATGGCGTTGCGGAAGACGTGGCCGTAGAGCACTTGGCCCTCCGAAAGGCCCTTCATGCGCGCGGTGAGCACGTATTGCTTGCGGATCTCGTCGAGGAAGGAGTTCTTGGTGAGCAGCGTCGAGGTCGCGAAGGCGCCGAGCGCCATGGCGGTGATCGGCAGCGTGATGTGCCAGACGTAGTCCGTGACCTTGTGCCAGAGCGAAAAGTGCTCCCAGCCCTCGCTGGTGAGGCCGCGCAGGGGGAAGATCTGCACGAAGGAGCCGCCCGCGAACAGCACGATCAGCAGGATGGCGAACAGGAAGCTCGGGATCGCGTAGCCGATGATGACCACCCCCGAGGTCCAGACGTCGAAGGACGAGCCGTCGCGCACCGCCTTGCGGATGCCGAGCGGGATCGAAATCGCGTAGGAGATCAGCGTCATCCACAGACCCAGCGTGATCGACACCGGCAGTTTTTCGCGGATCAGCTGCAGCACCGAGACATCGCGAAAATAGCTCTTGCCGAAGTCGAAGCGGGCGTAGTCCCAGATCATCTTGGCGAAGCGCTCGTAGGCGGGCTTGTCGAAGCCGAACTGCTGCTCCAGCCGCTTGATGAAGGCGGGATCGAGCCCCTGCGCGCCGCGGTAGCGGGAATTGGTCTCGCCGCCGCGGGGCGCGGCCTGCGAGCCGCCGAGGTCCCCTCCCCCGCCGGTGACGCGCGACATCGCGGTGTTCTGGCCCTGAAGCTGAGCGAGCACCCGCTCGACGGGCCCGCCGGGAGCGAACTGCACGATCACGAACGAGATCAGCATGATCCCGAGGATGGTCGGGATCATCAGGAGCAGCCGGCGCAGGATGTAGTGGCCCATCGTGTCCTATCCGCGCCCGATCCGCCGCGCCTTGGCGGCGTCGTGCCACCACAGGGCGGGGGCGCCAAGCCCGTATTTCGGCAATGCGGCCGGACGGCCGTAGACGTCCCAGAGGGCGAGCCGGTGGGTGCCCGAGTACCACATCGGCACCCAGTAGCGGCCCGCGCGCAGGCAGCGGTCGAGGGCCTTGCACGCCACCGTGAGGTCGGCCCGGGTCCCCGCATCGGCGATGCGGTCGAGCATGGCATCGACGGCCGGATCGCTGATGCCGGCGAGGTTCTGCGAGCCCGGGGTGGCGGCGCTGCGGCTGCCGTAGACCTCCCGCAGGGCCGCGCCCGGCGTGACCGAACCGCCGAAGCGCGCCGCGATGACGTCGAAGTCGAAATCCTTCAGCCGCGACTGGTACTGCGCCGGATCGACGATGCGGGACGAGGCGCGGATGCCGAGCAGCGAGAGATTCTTGATGAAGGGCTGGACGTGCGGCTGAAACACCGGCGTGGAATCGAGGAATTCGAAGGCGAGGGGCTGGCCGTCCGGCAGCCTGAGCTGGCCGCCCTCGCGGGTGCAGCCCGCCTCGCGCAGGAGCGTGTCCGCCCGGCGCAGCAGGCTGCGGTCCTGCCCTGACCCGTCCGAGCGCGGCGGGACCCAGGGCTGGCCGAAGGCCTCCTCCGGCACCTTGCCCCGGAAGGGATCGAGGAGCGCCAGCTCCGCCTCCGAGGGCATCCCCGCCGCCTTCAGGTCCGAATTCTCGAAGAACGAGGCCGTGCGCGTGTAGGCGCCGTACATCAGGTTCTGGTTGGTCCACTCGAAGTCGAAGGCGAGCCCGATCGCCTCGCGGATCCGGGGATCCTTGAAGACCGGGCGGCGCAGGTTGAACCACCACCCCTGCGTGCCGGAAGGAGTCGCGTCCGGCACGGTCTCGCGCTTGACCCGTCCCTCGCTCGCGGCCGGGAAATCGTAGCCCGTGGCCCAGACCCGGGCGGTGAACTCTTCCCGCCACGTGAAGGCGCCGGCCTTGAACGCCTCGAAGGCGACGTCGCGGTCCCGAAAGTACTCGTAGCGGATCTCGTCGAAGTTGTTCTGGCCCACGTTCACCGCGAGGTCCGCGCCCCAGTAGTCGCGCACCCGCTCGAAGGCGATGAAGCGGCCGACCTCGAAGCGGCCGACCTGATAGGGGCCGGAGCCGAGCGGGGCCTCCAGGGTCGAGCCCTCGAAGTCCCGCGTGCGGTAATAGGCCTCCGAAAAGACCGGCAGTTCGGCGACGATCAGGGGCAGGTCGCGGCTGCGGCCCGGCGCGAAGGTGACGGTGACGGCCTCGTCCCCCTCCGGCACCGCGTCGGCGACGTCGCGCAGCACCTGCGCGATGCGCGGATGGCCCTTCTCCTTCAGGGTCCGGATCGAGAAGGCGACGTCCCGGGCGGTGAGGCGCGAGCCGTCGTGGAAGCGCGCCTGCGGGCGCAGGGCGAAGCGGTAGGCGAGCCCGTCCGGGCTGATGCTCACCGAGCGGGCGAGCAGGCCGTAGAGGGCGTCCGGCTCGTCGAGCGCCCGGGTCATCAGGCTGTCGAAGGTCAGGTCCATGCCGGCGGCGCCGTCGCCCTTCAGCACGTAGATGTTGAGCGTGTTGAAGGTCTCGAACGACTGGTTGCCGGTGGTGGTGGCGATCTGCGTCGAGAAGGTGCCGCCCTTCGGCGCCATCGGCTCGACGTAGTCGAAGCGGGGAAAGTCCGCCGGGTACTTCAGGTCGCCGAAGCTCGACAGGCCGTGCCGCTCCTCGCCCGCGGCCCGCGCCGGGCCGGACCGCCAAAGGGGAAGCGCGGTGGCGGCGCCCGCGAGGAGCGCGCGGCGGCTGAGGCCGCTCATCGGGCGGTCCCGGTTCATCGGGCGACCCCGGTCTTGGCGGCGAGCGCCTCGTCGTACCACCACGTCCAGGGGAAGCCCGAGCCGCCGTAGCGCGGCAGGGTCTGGGGCCGCGCGAAGCGGTTCCAGCGCAGCGTCCGGCTCACCCCCGAGGCCCATTGCGGCACTACGTAATCGTGGGCGAGGAGCACCCGGTCGAGCGCCCGCGTCGCGGCGACGAGTTCGGCCCGGTCGCCCGCGAAGATCACCTTCTCGATCAGCGCGTCCACCCCGGCATCCTTGATGCCCGCGAGGTTGCGCGAACCGGGCCGGTCGGCGGCGGCCGAGCCCCAGAAGTCGCGCTGCTCGTTGCCCGGCGAGAGCGATTCCGCCCAGGAGTTCAGCGCCAGCGCCTCGAACTCGAAGCTGCGCACGAGGTTCTGGTACTGGGCCGGATCGACGAGGCGCAGGGTGACGCGGATGCCGAGGCGTTCGAGCTGGGCGCGGTAGGGCAGCACCACCCGCTCGGCGGAGTTGTCGTAGCCGAGGAACTCGATCGAGAGCGGCTGACCGGCGGCGTCGACCATCTGGCCGCCCTTCTGGGAAAAACCCGCGGCCTGGAGCAGCCGCACCGCCTCGCGCAGGTTGGCGCGCAGCGCCTCGGCGCTGCCGTTGACCGGGTTGCGGTAGGGCTCGGTGAAGACGCGCGCCGGGACCTTGTCCTTCACGCTGTCCAGGATCTCGCGCTCGCGCCCCTCGGGCAGGCCGGAGGAGGCGAGTTCGGTGCCGAAGAAGTAGGAATCGATCCGCGTGTAGAGCCCGTAGAACAGGGTGCGGTTCATGTCCTCGAAGTCGAAGGCGAGGTTGAGCGCCCGGCGCACCCGCGGATCGGCGAACTTTTGGCGGCGCAGGTTGAAGGTGAAGGCCTGCATGATGCCGCTGCCGCGGGAGGGAAATTCCTCCTTGAGGATGCGCCCGTCCCGCACGGCCGGGAAGCCCTCGTAGGCGGTGGCCCAGTTGCGGGCGATGTTCTCGGTGCGCCAGTCGAACTGATCGGCCTTGAACGCCTCGATCAGCACCGTGGCGTCGCGGTAGTACTCGTCGCGCACCGTGTCGAAGTTGTAGCGGCCCTTGTTCACCGGGATGTCGCGGCCCCAGTAGTCGGGCACGCGCTCGTAGGTGACGCTGCGCCCGGCATCGAAGCGGGCGATGCGGTAGGGGCCGGAGCCGAGCGGCGGCTCCAGCGTCGTCTCGGTCGGGTTGCGGGGCCGCCCATTCGCGTCCTTGCCCTCCCACCAGTGCTTCGGCAGCACCGGCAATTGCCCGATGATCTGCGGCAATTCGTGGTTGCGCTCTCCCGAGAAGGTGAAGCGCACCTCGCGCTCGCCCAGGGCCTCGGCCTTCGCCACGTTCTGGTAGTAGAACGCGTATTGCGGACTGTTGGCCTTCAGCACCTCGAACGAGAAGACCACGTCGGCGGGGGTCATCGGCACGCCGTCGTGCCACTTGGCGCCGGGGCGCAGGCGGTAGGTGACGCTGCCGTGATCCTCGGCCAGCTGCACCCCCTCGGCGAGCAGGCCGTAGGAGGTGAAGGGCTCGTCGCCCGCCTCGGTCATCAGCGTATCGTAGATCAGCGGGACCTGGCTCTCCAGGTCGCCCTTCACGCCCGCGACCACGAGGTTGAAGTTGTCGAACGAACCCTGGAAGCCGAGGCGCAGCAGGCCGCGCTTCGGCGCGTCCGGGGCCGCGTAGTCGAAATGGGTGAAGTCGGCGGGGTATTTCGGGCTGCCGAGCAGCGACAGGCCGTGGCGCCAGGGCGCGTCTGCGGCCCCGGCGGGGCCTGCGGCGAGGCACAGGAGGGCGAGGGCGGCGAGGCGGCGTGCGATCAAGCGAGCAAATCCTCCGGCTGGCCGGCGCGCGGGCGCCGGTCCGTCGTGGGCATGCCCCTGTTGTAGGTCTGGCCGGTCCGTTCCGCCAACGGGACCGATGCGCGCCCTCGCGCGGGCGCGGGTCCTCCCACGCGAAAGGGCCGCCTCGCGGCGGCCCCCTCAAGCATTGTCCGACGAAGCGGATGCCGGATCAGTTCAGCACGACGACCTTGGCGCCGACCTTGACGCGGGAGTAGAGGTCGGTGACGTCCTCGTTGGTCATGCGGATGCAGCCCGACGACACCGCCTGCCCGATCGTGTCCGGCTCGTTGGAGCCGTGGATGCGGTAGAGCGTGCCGCCGATATACATCGCGCGGGCGCCGAGCGGGTTGTCGAGTCCGCCGGCCATGTAGCGCGGCAGGTCGGGGCGGCGGGCCAGCATCTCCTTCGGGGGCGTCCACGACGGCCATTCGCGCTTGGCCACCACGGTCTTGGTGCCCGACCACGTGAAGCCCGGGCGGCCGACGCCGACGCCGTAGCGGATCGCCATGCCGTCGCCGAGCACGTAGTAGAGCCGGCGCTCCGAGGTCGAGACCACGATGGTGCCCGGGGCGTAGCGGCCGGTGAAGGGCACGAGCTCGCGCGGGATCGGCGCGACCTGCGCCTGGTCCGTGCTGCCGGCGGCCTGACCTTGGCCGTAATACCCCGGCGCGCCGTAGACCGGAGCGCCGTAGGGCCGGCTCGCGTAGTAGTCCTCGCCGGGGTTGATGTCGAAGGGGTCGAAGGGGGCAGCCTTGACCGGGGCCGAGGCGAGCACGCATGCACCGAGAACGCCCGCGAGGGCGGCAGCGAAGATCTTCATGGCCTGGAGCCTTACCTCAGCAATTACCTTTGCAGTTAAGAATGTCGCTCCGGCACTTTGGTTCCCCAAAAAAGCCACGCTTCGTGATGGGGCGAACAACGCAGGCACCGGAACGGTTCACGTCTGCTTGACCGCTTCGCGCGGATGCTGCGGTGCGCGGGCGCACCTTGGCCGTAAGCGGGCGGCGCCGCTGCGCGACACTGGCCCGGCCCGCGGCTCGTCCGGTTCCGGCCTTGCGCCGCACGGCCGGGACCGCGATCCCCCCTGGCCGCCCAGTTGCCGGATCGTCCCAGCCTAAGCCGAACGGCAGGTCGTCAAAGCCCGGCGAGGCTGTCAGAGTCGGGACGGGCGGAGCGTGCGCGGCTCGCGGCCCGGTCGGACCTCCCGGACGGCGTACCGGGGGCGAGATCCGGCGCGGGTTTGCTGCGGCGCACGGGCGGGTGTGCAGCCATGATGAGCCACAGCGACTTGGTGGACCGGGTCTACGAGGCGGCGATGCTGCCGGAACTCTGGCCCGCGGTGCTGGCGGACCTGTCGCGCTTCGCGGAGGGCGACGGCGCGCTGCTGTTCACCATCGACGGCAGCGATTTCCGCTACATGGCCTCGGACGGGATCGACGCCGTGGTGGCCGATTACGTCGCCGAGGGCTGGCCCGCCCGCACCGACCGCGCGGCCCGCCTGTTCGAGCGCCGGCACGCCGGCTTCCTCACCGACCTCGACGTCTACACGCCGGCCGAGGTCGAGGAGGCGCCGGTCTATCGCGACTTCCTGCGCCCGCGCGGTCTCGGCTGGGGCGCGGCGAGCGCCATCGTGGTGCCCACCGGCGACTGCCTCGTCTTCGACGTGGAGCGCAGCCACGCCAGGGGGCCGGTGCCGCCCGAGGCGGTGGCGCGGCTCGACCGTCTGCGCCCGCATCTCGCGCGCGCCGCCACCCTGTCGGCGCGGCTGCGGCTCCAGACCCTGCACGGCGCCGCGCAGGCGCTGGACACGCTGGGCCTGCCCGCGGTCGTGCTCGGGAGCCGGGGGAAGATCCTGGCGATGAGCGAAGCCTGCGAGGGGCTGCCGCCGGGCCTGCTCACGGAGGGCCGCCGCCTCGTCCTGGGCGATCCGGGCGCCGACCGGCTGCTCGCGCAGGCCCTCGACGGCCTCGGCCACGAGGATCGTCCGAGCGTGCGCTCGATCCCGCTCCCGGCGGGCCAGGGCCGCGAGCCGATGATCCTCCACGTGGTGCCGATCCGGCGGGCGGGCGCCGACCTGTTCAACGCGGCCTCCAGCCTCGCGGTGGTCACGCCGCTGACGCGCAAGGCCCCGCCCTGCCCGACCGTGCTGGAGGGCCTGTTCGACCTTACCGGCGCGGAGGCCCGCGTGGCGCGCGGGATCGCCGATTGCCGCACCGTCGACCAGATCGCGGGCGAGTTCGGCCTCTCGCGCGAGACCGTGCGGTCCCAGCTCAAGGCGGTCCTGGCCAAGACCGGGATGAGCCGCCAGTCGGAGCTGGTGGGCCTGCTCGCGGCCGGCACCCTGCCGCACGCGGTCTGAGCCGCGGCCCGGGACCTCCGTGCGGGGGCGTCGCGCGATGCCGGTCAGTGAACCGAGGCGCTGCCTTGCGGCGGCCAGGACGTCATGGCGACGGCCTGCTCCACCGCCGGTTGATGCGACCGCGAGACGAACGCGATCATGTGGCCGGCCGATCGGGTGCCGGCCATGTCTTCGGCGGTCGCGTGCCTGTCCTGACGGCCGGCGTTGCGGATGAACGCGATCCAGCGCATGACCTTGGGATGATGGCGGCGCGCTGCGATGCGCCGCATCCGCCGTTTTGCCCAGGGCGGTACAGAATCAATCTGGCTCAATGCTGCCTCCCCCCAAGAATCACGAGCAAAGGCGATTGACTTAAGGTCGTCATCACCCAAATGGGTGATGTGCGGGATTGCGCGCGGCAATGACCGCCCGCACCCGCACGGCGCCGGCGCGACGAACGGGTCGGCGCTCCGAAGCGAGCACCGGAAGGTGCCGTGAACCGCGGGATCAAGAGGACTTGGGCAAATGTCGGCAGAGAAGACCGTGCATGCGGACACATTCGTCTCCCTGGCGAGCGACATCGTCTCGGCGTATGTCGCCAAGAACGCCGTTCCGGTGGCCAGCCTGCCGGAGCTGCTGAGCTCCGTGCACGGCGCCCTGCGCGCGCTGGGCCAGGAGGCGGCGCCCGCCGCGGCGGAGAAGCCGGTTCCGCCGGTAGCGATCCGCAAGTCGGTGACGCCGGACTACCTCATCAGCCTGGAGGACGGGCGGCAGTACAAGTCGCTCAAGCGCCACCTCGCCACCCGCGGCCTCACGCCCGAGCAGTACCGCCAGAAGTGGGGCCTGCCGCCGGACTACCCCATGGTGGCGGCGAGCTATGCGGCGCAGCGCTCCGACCTCGCCAAGAGCATCGGCCTCGGCCAGAAGCGCCGCCCGGCCGCCTGACGAACACCTCCGCGGCCCTACCCCGGGACGATCACCTCGGCGGGCGAAAGGCTCGCCGAGCCGAACGTGCGCGGGGCGCCTGCCGCCGCCGGGCCGGGTGAGGTCGAGGGGTCGCCCGGCTCCCGCCTCCCGCGACAGGTCTCGACGGGCCGGCCCATGGCGCTGCCGCCCTCTTCCCCAGGCGAGGACGTGGATCCGCAGCCCTGCCGCGCGACGCGCTGGAAGCCCCTCCGCCTCCCCCGCTGGTCGAGGCGCCCCCGATGGGGGCGACGCGAACACGTCCGTGCCGGTGCCGCCCGGGGTCGGGCCGGGCGTGGGCACGGTCACGCTGAGGATCCCTCACCCCTCAGGCGTGGTCGTAGCCGAGGTCGTAGACCTCCGCGACCTCGGCCGCCCATTCGACCTGGGGCGCCGCGACCTTGCGCACGAGGCAGCCGGAGGCGAGGAAGGTCCGCTGCCGGTCGAGGCCGTTGGCCGGCCCGGCCGACGCGTAGTTCGGCGCGATCAGCCCCTCGATGCCCATCTCGGTCTCCATCACCTCGAACCCGGTGTGACGGTTGAACAGCCCGTGCCACGCCCGGTCCGAGAAGCGCCAGAAATCCCACGGCATCTCGTGCAGCGGCCAGGCCGGGTGGGAGTGGATGTAGGCGAGGCCGCCCTCGGTCAGAACCTTGTTCAGCTCGATCGCCGCCTTCCAGGGCATCAGCAGGTGCTCGAACACCGAGATCGAGAAGGCGAAGTCGAAGCGCCGGTCGGTGAAGCGGGAGAGGTGGTGGGCGTCGCCGACCACGTCCACGTTCGGCCCGTCCAGCACGTCGACGCCGACGTAGTCGATGGTCGCCGGGAAGGCCGTCCGGTAGACGTGGCCGCTGCGCGCCCGCGAGCCGATCTCGATGACCGATCCGCCCCGCGCGGCGACGAGGCCGATGAACTTCTGGAACAGGCCGCCGTAATCCTTGCCCGCCAGATCCGCGAGCGGAACGACGTCGCGCCGCGAGAAGCGCAGCGCCAGCCGGTCGGGGGCCGGCTCCGGCACCGGTGCCACCCCCGCGAGGGTGAAGCCCCAGCGGGCGGCTTTCTCGCCGAAGGCGTCGATCAGGTCCTGCCGGCGCACCCGCTGCACGGCCGCCTTGACGGCCCGGCCCTCGTACAGGAGGTCGGGCGTCCCGCCGCTGGTCCAGCCGACCGCGACGACGCCGCCGCGAATGACCGTGAACGTGTCGATGGCGCGGCCCATGCCCGCGTGCCCCCGCTGCTGCGTGAAGTGGAGAGCGCGGCCCTCAGCCCTTGTCCCGCATGAGCCGCGCGCGGTCGCGCTGCCAGTCCCGCTCCTTGGCGGTCTCGCGCTTGTCGTGGAGCTTCTTGCCCCGCCCCAGACCCAGCTCCACCTTCGCCCGCCCACGGTCGTTGAAGTAGATCTTGAGCGGAATCACCGTGTAGCCCTCCCGCTGCGTGGCGCCCAGGAACTTGTTGATCTGGCGGCGGTGCAGCAGCAGGCGGCGCGGGCGCTTGGTCTCGTGGTTGAAGCGGTTGGCTTCGAGGTATTCGGGAATGTAGGCGTTGAACAGGAAGAACTCGTCGCCGGAGGGGCCGGCATAGGCCTCCCCGATCGTCGCCTTGCCGCCGCGCAGGGACTTCACCTCCGTGCCGGTGAGCGCGATGCCGGCCTCCACCGTGTCGGTGATCTCGTAGTGGAAGCGGGCCTTGCGGTTGTCGGCGACGACGCGGCGGCCGGGTTCGGGTTTGGGGGCCATGCAGGCTGTCTGACTCGGGCTATCTGTCTGGAGCTGAGTGCTTGAGCTGTCTCTGTCTCGGGCGGGCCGCTCAGGCGTTGGCGAGGCCGGCGTGGCGCAGGGCCGCGTCGACGAGGCGGCGCGTGCCCTCCCCCACCGGCACCATCGGCAGGCGCACGTCCTCCTGCATCAGGCCGAGCCGCGCGAGCGCGTACTTGGCCGGCGACGGGTTGGTCTCGGCGAACAGGTGGGTGTGGAGCGGCATCAGGCGGTCCTGGACCGCGAGCGCGGTGCGGTACTCGCCCGCGAGGCAGGCCTCCTGGAAGTCGGCGCAGAGCCGGGGCGCCACGTTCGACGTCACCGAGATGCAGCCGTGGCCGCCATGCGCCATGAACCCGAGCGCCGTCGCATCTTCGCCAGAAAGTTGTACGAAATCCTCTCCCATCGCTTGGCGCTGAAGGCTGACGCGGGCCACGTTGGCGGTGGCATCCTTCACGCCGACGATGTTCGGCAACTCGTAGAGCCGCTGCATGGTCTCGACGCTCATGTCGATCACCGAGCGGCCGGGGATGTTGTAGATCACGATGGGAATGCCGATCGCGTCGTTCACCGCCTTGAAGTGCTGGTACAGCCCTTCCTGGGTCGGCTTGTTGTAGTAGGGCGTGACGATGAGCACAGCGTCCGCCCCGGACTTCTCGGCATGATGGGCGCGCTCGATCGCTTCGGCGGTGGAGTTGGAGCCGGCGCCGGCGATCACCGGGACCCGCCCGCCGGCCTCATCGATGCAGGCTTCGACGACGCGGTCGTGCTCGGCATGGCTCAGCGTCGGGCTCTCGCCGGTGGTGCCGGTGGGCACGAGGCCGTGAGTGCCGTTCTCGACCTGCCACGCGACGAAGGCCCGGAACGCGCCTTCGTCGAAGGCACCGTCGCGGAAAGGCGTCACCAGGGCGGTGAACGAGCCCCGGAGGCGCTGCGAAATCTGCGTCGACGTCATGCTGCTGGTCCTCGCCCGGAAGGGGCTTCTGCCGCCGGCGCGCTGACCCGCAGCCGGCGACCGAGACATAGGCCGTCGCCCCGCGCGGCGCAAACCGCAACCGCTACGGTTAGTGCGTTCTTAACGCGACGCTTCCACGATGGCGTGTCCGCTCTCGATCGGGGGAACGAGGACCATGCAGCTCTCGCCTGAGCACCGCCGCCTCGCGGCCCTGGCCCTGCTGGCCACCGGCACCGCGATGGTGGCGGTCTGCGGCCACGGGGTTCTGGCGGCCGGTCCCGCCCTCCCGGCCGCCGAGGCGCCGGCTCCCGTGACGGCCGCCGCGGTGGCGAGTCCCGCGCAGGAGGGCCGCCAGGACGGCGGGCAAGAAGGTCGCCAAGAGAGTCGCCAAGAGGGTCTCGACGAGGTCGCGGGCGCGCTGCGCGCCACCGTTCCGGCGGACGCCGCCAAGGCCCCCTCCAAGGCGCCTTCGGCCGGAGGCCTGCCGGCGGGCGCGACCGCCTACGCGTCGGCCGATCCCGACGCGCCGATCCCCTTTCCCGGCCCGGACCTGCCGGTCACGCCGCCCGCCCCGGTCCCGACCGTGCCCGATCCGGGCCGCCCCACCCCCGCGGTCGAGGTCGACGCGCCGGCCCTGCGCAGCGCCATCGAGGCCTATCGCCGGGGTCAGGTGGACGAGGGCGACCGGCTCCGGGACGGCTTCCAGGATCCCGCCATCCGCAGCCTCCTCGACTGGGTGGCGATCCGCGCCGGGGCCGGCATCGGCTTCGAGCGGATCATCGGCTTCATCCGCGACAACGCGGATTGGCCGGTCGGCGGCATGATGCGGCGGCGCGCCGAGGAGGCGCTGCTGAGCCAGCGCAAATCCCCGGGCGTGGTGCGCGCCTACTTCGCCACGCGCAAGCCCGGCAGCGCGCCGGGCAAGTTCTCCCTCGCCCTCGCGCTCAAGGCCGAGGGCCTGCACGAGGATGCGGGTTCGCTGGTGCGCGACCTCTGGCGCGACGAGAGCTTCGGCCGCACCCTCGAACTCAAGGTGCTCGACGCCTTCCCGGGCGTGATCACCGAGATCGACCAGCGCTACCGCATGGAGCGGGCGCTGATGAAGGAGGATTGGGAGGCCGCCGGCCGGGCCGCGGCCTACGCGGGCAAGAGCTACGGCACGCTGGTGCGCGCCCGCCGCGCCGTGGAGGCCAAGGCCTCGAACGCGCAGAGCGCCCTCGACGCGGTGCCGCCGAGCCTGCGCGGCGACTCCTCGTTCCAGTTCTCCCGCGCCCAGCTCCTGCGCCGGCTCGACAAGCCGGTGGAGGCCGCCGCGGCCCTGCTCGCCGCCCCGCGCAACCCCGAGGTGCTGGTCGATCCCGAGGAATGGTGGGTCGAGCGCCGCATCGTCGCCCGCAAGCTGCTCGATGCCGGCGACGCCAGGACCGCCTACGCGGTGGTGGCCGGGCACAGCGCCCGGGTGGTGGAAAAACGCATCGAGGCGGAGTTCCACGCCGGCTGGATCGCCCTGCGCTTCCTCGACGACGCGGCGCTGGGCGCCAAGCACTTCGCGGCCGCCGCCGAGGTGGCGGAGACGCCGATCTCGGTGGCCCGCGCCGCCTACTGGCAGGGCCGCGCCGCCGAGGCGATGGGCCGCGAGGCGGAGGCGAGGGCCTTCTACGAGCGCGCCGCCGCCCTGCCGATCGCCTATTACGGGCAGCTCGCCCGGGCGAAGCTCGGCCGCAGCGACTTCGCCCTGCGCATCCCCGGCACGCTCGAAGGCCCCGCCCGCGCGGCCTTCGACAACCGCACGGTGATCCGGGCGCTGCGCCTGCTCGCCGCCGCCGGGCTGAAGGAGCAGGCGCTCCCGCTCTACATCGACCTCGCCCAGCGCCTCACCGATCCGGCCGAGCTGAATGCGCTCGGCGACGTCGCGGTGGCGGACAACGACCCGCGCGCCCTGGTGGCGCTCGGCAAGGTGGCGGTGCAGCGCGGCCTGCCGCTCGACCCGCACGCCTACCCGACCATCGGCATCCCGGCCTACGAGGCGTCGGCGGCGGTGCCGCTGGTGGAGAAGGCGATGGTCTTCGCCATCGCCCGGCAGGAGAGCCAGTTCGATCCGCGGGCGCAGTCGGGCGTGGGTGCGCGGGGCCTGATGCAGATGATGCCGGCCACCGCCCAGCGCACCGCCCGGCGCGTCAGCGCCGCCTTCGACGTGGGCCGCCTCATCAGCGACCCGGCCTACAACGCCCGCCTCGGCCACGCCCATCTCGGCGAGCTGATGGAGGATTGGCGCGGCTCCTACATCCTCGCCTTCGCCTCCTACAACGCGGGCGGCGGCAACGTGAAGAAGTGGATCGACGCCTACGGCGATCCCCGCACCCCCGGCGTGGACCCGGTGGACTGGGTGGAGCGGATCCCCTTCACGGAGACCCGCAACTACGTCCAGCGCGTGACCGAGAACCTGCAGGTCTACCGCAACCGCCTCGACGGCAAGAGCGCGCTCCTGATCCTGGACGACCTGCGGCGCGGCGCGAAGTAGCCCTCGGCCCCTACTCGGCGAGGGGCTTGGTGCTCTCGCGAAAAGGATGGGCCGGATAGGTGCCGATGATCCGCAGCTCGCGCGAGAAGAACGCGAGTTCGTCGAGCGCCCGGCGGAGCGGAGCCTCCTCGGGATGGCCGTCGACCTCGGCGTAGAACTGGGTCGCGGTGAACTGACCCTCGACCATGTAGCTCTCGAGCTTCGTCATGTTGACGCCGTTGGTGGCGAAGCCCCCGAGCGCCTTGTAGAGCGCCGCCGGCAGGTTGCGCACGCGGAAGACGAAGCTCGTCACGGTGGGGCCGTTGTCGGGCGGGGGAGGGGCCGCCTCGCGGGCGAGCACCACGAAGCGCGTGGTGTTGTGGGCCTCGTCCTCCACGTCCTCCTCTAGGATCGTGAGGCCGTAGATCTCGGCGGCGAGCCGCGGCGAGAGGGCGGCCCGGGTCTGGTCGCCGCTCTGGGCGACCTCGCGCGCCGCGCCCGCGGTGTCGCCCGCGACCACGGCCTTGAGGCCGAGGCGGCGGATCACCCGGCGGCACTGGCCGAGGGCGTGGACGTGGCTGTGCACGGTCCGGACGTCGCCGATCGCGGTGCCCGGCAGCGCCATCAGCTGGAAGTGGATCGGCAGGAACTGCTCGCCGACGATGTGCAGCCCGGAGGCCGGCAGCAGGTGGTGGATGTCCGCCACCCGGCCCGCGATGGAATTTTCGATCGGGATCATGCCGAGCTGCGCCGAGCCGTCCACCACCGCGGCGAACGCATCCTCGAAGGTGGCGCAGGGCAGCGGGGTCCAGTCCGGATAGGCTTCGGCGCAGATCAGGTGCGAATTCGCGCCCGGCTCGCCCTGGTAGGAGATGACTTGGCTCATTGGAAGACTCTTCAGAGCATTGTCCGACGAAGGGGAGACCGGTTCGTCGCAGACAATGCGTGAGATCAAAGACTTGGAGCTGCGCCCGATGGCAGCGCGATCGGGCGCTGCTCCAGGGCGTTCGCCCGGTGGATCAGTTGAGGCGCCGCGCGGCCATGACCGCGCGGGCGCGGTCGAGGTCGTCGGGCGTGTCGACGCCGAGCGGCACGTCGGTCACCAGGACGGCGTCGATGCGCAGGCCCGCCTCCAGCGCGCGCAGCTGCTCCAGCTTCTCGCGCTGCTCCAGCGGGCTCGGCGGCAGGGAAACGAAGCGCTCCAGCGCGCGGCGGCGATAGGCGTAGAGGCCGATGTGGTGGTAGAGCGGCCCCTCGCCCCAGGGAGCGGTGGCGCGGGTGAAGTAGAGGGCGCGCAGGCGGGTGGGCGTGATCGGGCTGCCCACGAGCTTGACCACGCTCGGCTCCGTGCGCTCCTCCTCCCGCACGATCTCGGCGCAGAGCGTGGCGATGTCGACCGCCTTGTCGGCGAGCGGCGTCACGGCGGCGGCGATGACCGCCGGGTCGATGGTCGGCAGATCCCCCTGCACGTTGACCACCACGTCGTGGCGGCCCTCGGGGTCGATCACCGCCAGCGCCTCGGCGAGGCGGTCCGAGCCGGAGGGATGGTCGGGCCGGGTCATCACGGCGAGCCCGCCCGCCGCCTCGATGGCGGCCACCACCGCCGGGGTGTCGGTGCAGACCACCACCGGCCCCACGCCGGATTCGATCGCCCGGCGCCAGACATGCACGATCATCGGCTCACCCAGGATGTCGGCGAGCGGCTTTTCGGGCAGGCGCGTGGCGGCGAGCCGGGCGGGGATCAGGATCAGGGGATCGGACATGGGACGGAACGGGGATTGCGGGATCTTTCTGAACCGGGGGCTCCATAGAGCATTTCCGTCCGGTATGGACACTCCAGCCGGAGAGAAAATCGAGCCGGCGCCATCCCCAGAGGGTTGGCGCTGCGACCAACCGACAGGGCCCTGCACCATTGTCAACGTCATCGCAGAACGGCTAAGCACCCGCGCGAGTTCGCACCGCGCGGCCCTGCGGCCGGTCCTGCATTCCCCACCCGCCTACGAGGCCCTGCTCGTTCGAGCACCGGAGCTGCCGAGACATGGATTCCTTCGAGCTTAACAAGATCGCCGGCGCCGTGCTGGGCGCGCTGCTCCTCGCGATGGGCACGGGGTTCCTGGCCGAGTTGATCTACAAGCCGAAGCCCGCGGGAGACCGTGGCTACGCGCTGCCGGCCGCGCAGGAGACGGCGGGCGGCGCCCCGGCCGAGGCGCAGAAGGAGGAGCCGCTGCCGGTGCGCCTCGCCAGCGCGGACGCCACCAAGGGCCAGTCGGCCGCCAAGAAGTGCGCCGCCTGCCACAGCTTCGACAAGGGCGGCGCGAACAAGGTCGGCCCGAACCTCTACGACGTCGTCGGCCGCGCCAAGGGCAGCCACGCGGGCTTCAACTACTCGGCCGCGCTCAAGGCCAAGGGCGGCGACTGGAGCTACGACGACCTCGACCACTTCATCCACGCGCCGAAGGGCTACGTCTCGGGCACCATCATGGCTTTCGCGGGCATCCCGTCGGGGGCGGAGCGGGCCGACATCCTGGCCTACCTGAAGACCCTCTCGGACAAGCCGGTGGATTTTCCCAAGCCCTGACGGGCGGGACGGCATCGGACGGCCGGGCGGGGGCCCGGCCTTCGTCGCTTGAAGCGACGCGCATCGCCTTGCTCGCGCCGAAAACCGGGTGAAGATGCGTCGGGCGCGGCCGCCCCCGGCGGGGTGCCGCCGAGAAGACCCGGCCGGCGCAGCGCCGGACTGCATCCGCGAGGTGGCTGTCGTGTCGCTCCGTTCGCTCGGCTGGCTCGCCGGCCTTCCGGTTCTCGCCGGTCTCGGCTTCGGGACCGTGCACTGGACCGCGCCGCATCTCGACCAGGACCTGACCGGCCCGGCCGAGGCCGTCGCCACCGCCACGTCGAGCGAGGCGGGTGAGCCGTGGCTCCGGATCGAGCGCCGCGGGCGCGACCTCGTCGCGCTGGGCGAGGCGCCGACGCCCGCCGAGCGCGACGCCGCCCTCGACCGCCTGCGCGACCTTCCCGGCCCGCGGCGGATCATCGACCGCGTCGGCGTGGTGGCCGAGCAGAACCCCTTCGTCTGGAGCGCGACGCGCCGCGACGACGACCGCATCGACCTCCTGGGCTACCGCCCCGCCGAGATGCGCCGCTCTGCGCTGACGGAGCGCCTCGGGGCGATCCTGCCCGGCGACGTGACGCTGCGCGACCATGCCCGCGCGGCCCGGGGGGCGCCCGCGGGCTTCGCCGAGGCCGCCGACTTCCTGCTGCGCCAGGTCGTGCGCCTCGGCCCCGGCGCCACCGCGACCCTTCAAGACCGCACGCTCACGCTCCAGGGCGAGGCGATGACCGTGGACGCCTACGAGGCGGTCCGCGCCGATCTCGGGCGCCCGCCCGCCGGCTTCGTGCTCGGCGACGGCGCGCCGGAGCCCGCCACCGTGAAGCCCTTCACCTGGGCGGCCACGCGCGCGCCGGACGGCCGCATCCGCCTGTCCGGCCACACCGTCTCGGAGACCGAGCGGGCGGCGATCCTGGGCGCGGCCCGGGCGCTGGCCAACGGCGCCCCGGTCGAGGATGCCATGCGCACCGCCCGCGGCCTGCCCGCGGGCGTCGACGCGCGGGCGCTGACCGATCGGGCCTTCGCGGCGCTGGCCCTCGTGCGCGACGGCAGCGTCACCCTGGAGGGGTCGGCCCTGTCGGTGCGCGGCGCGGCCATCGACGCGCAGGCGGTGCAGGAGGCGGACGCCCTCACCACCGGGAGCCTGCCGGACGGCGTCACGCGCGGCAGCGTCGACCTGACGGCGAGTCCCGTCTCGCCCTACGTGGTCGGCATCCGGCGGGCGGGCGAGACCGTGACCGTCACCGGGCACCTGCCGACGCCTGAGAGCCGCGCGGCCCTCCTGGCCGCCCTGCGCCCGCACTTCTTCGGGGAGCGCATCCTCGACCGCACCCGTCTCGCCGAGGGCGCGCCGCCCGACCTCCTGCGGGCACTGCAGGGCGCGGCGGCCCCGCTCGGGCAGCTCGCGGCCGGCGAGGTCACGGCGACCGATCAGGTGCTGCGCATCGCGGGCGAGAGTCTCTACCCGGAGAGCGCCCGCCGCCTCTCGGCCTCGGGCGACCGGCTCGCCCCGTCCGGCTGGCGCGCCGAGGTCGCGGTCTCCGCCCGGGACGCCCCCAGGCTCCTCGACGCCGACGCCTGCCGCACGGGCTTCGACGCGCGGCTCGCGGCCCGCACGGTCCGCTTCGCCCCCGGCAGCGCCGATCTCGAACCGGACTTTTACCCGTTGCTCGACGACCTCGCGGCGCTCGCCCGCTCCTGCCCGGACGAGCGCATCGAGGTGGCGGGCCACGTCGATCCGCCCGGCACCGCCCCGCCGCCGGCCCCCAAGCCGCCTCCGCCGGCGCCGCCGAAGGGCAAGGCCGCGAACGCGAAGAAGGCCGCCGAGAAGACCGCTCAGGACAAGCCGGCCCAAGACAAGCCCACTGAGGAAAAACCCGCCGAGACGGCGATGCCGGATGTGGGCCTGCCCCAGCGGCGCGCCGCCGTGATCGTCGATTACCTGCTCAAGGCCGGCGTGCCGGCCCAGCGCGTCGGGCCGGGACCGGCCGAGACGATGGCCGAGCGCCGGGCCGTGGCCTTCGCGGTGTCGAGGACCCGGTGACGCTGCTCCTCGCGCAGCTCTGGCCGGCCGCCCTGGCGGCGCTGCTGCTCGGCCTCGCGGTGGGCTGGTGGTTCGGCTGGCCGGGCGACCGCGCCGCCCACGCGGCGGCCGTGCTGATCGCCGCGGGCGCGCTCGTCCTGGCCGCGGTGGCGGCCGGCGAGGTCGTGCCCGGGGAGCCGGGATTGTGGGTCGAGACGGCGGCCCTGCTGCTGGTGCCCTACGCGATCGGCTGCCTCGCGGGCGCCGTCCTCCGGCGGCGCGGCCCGGCGCCGGATGCGCCGACCCCCACGGACCGGGCCGGGTGAGGCCGGATCCAGCGTTTGCGCGCGGTGCCCGGCGCTGCTATCCCGCAGCGCGGCTCGCGGCGAGGGCCGGACGGGAGCGGCGGATGGCGGCGCGGCGGGGCGAAGCGCGACGACGGCGGGACTGATCCGCCCCTCGTCCCCGTCCCCCCGATTCCGCGAGCTTCGTCCGTGAGCAGCCTTCCTCTTGTCATCCGTCCCGAGACCGCGCGCGACGCCGAGGCGATCGAGCGCCTGCACGAGCGCGCCTTCGGCCCCGGCCGCTTCGCCCGCACCGCCTATCGCCTGCGCGAGGGCGTGAGCCATCTCACCGATCTCTCCTTCACGGCCCTCGTCGGCACGCTGCTCGTCGGCTCGGTGCGGGTGTCGCCCGCGCGGGCGGGCGGCGCCCCGGCGCTGGTGCTGGGTCCGCTCACGGTCGATCCGGCCTTCGGCAGCCGCGGCATCGGGGCGGCGCTGACCACCGCCTCGATCGAGGCCGCACGCGCCCAGGACCACGGCATCGTGCTGTTGGTCGGCGACGCGCCCTACTACGCCCGGTTCGGCTTCCGCCCGCTTCCGCCCGGGCGCCTGACGCTGCCCGGACCGGTCGATCCCGCCCGCTTCCTCGCCCTCGCGCTGCGCGAGGGCGCTCTCGACGGCGTGTCGGGCGCGGTGGTCGGGGGGGCGTGAGATCACCCCTCGTCGGCAGCGTCAAGGCCGACGGAGGCGGCGAGGAGTGCCTCCCAGTCGTCCGGCGGGGTGTTGCGATCCAGCATGGTGCTGAACACCGCGTAGGGGTCGGTGCGCGCACCCCGGCTGCGGAGCGTGTCGCGGTCGTTCACCCAGGCGTAGATGATGACGCGCGCCTCGCTGCTGTAGCGGAAGAACAGGCGGAACCGCTGCCCGCCGAACTTCGCGCGAAACCAGTGCCGCCGCTCCGGCCCGAGGGTGCCGCCCTGACGGTACTCCGGTCGGGCGGGATCGGCCGGAATGCGCTCGAAGACGAGGTGATTCAAGGCCGAGAGGAGCTTGGCGTTGGCTCCCGTCCGGTAGCCGTCCGGATCCTTGGCCCGGGCCCGCTCGACCGCGGCGGTCAGCCGTTCGAGCTGTTCGAGGAAGAGCGGATGGCCGACGAGGTGCCAGCCGCGGACGATCATGCGCTCACAGATCGACCGCGCCGCCGATCGGCGCGTCCGGATCGTCCTCCACCCCATCGACGAGGTCCTGGATCCTCGCGGCCAGTGCGGGCGTGAGCGTCCGGAGCGCCTGCGGCCGTGTCAGCATGTCGGCGGCCAGAACGGCCAGGAAGCGGGTGACGACGGGGTCCTCGTCGTCCTCGTCCACCCGGTGCAGCGTCACGCCGGCCTCGGTCACCCGGAAGGCGATCCGCCCGCCGGGCTCCACCCCCAGCGCCCGCCGGACGGCCTTGGGCACCGTCGTCTGGCCCTTGGCCGTGACCGTGCTGATCGCCTCGTGCTCGATGGTCATGGTCCTGCTCAGGTCACGGCTCTGCTCTTGGCGAACAGGTAAGCTCTTGGCGAAGAGTAAGGAAAATTCCTTACTTCGGCAAGAGGTCAGGCGCGCCCGCGCCGCCCTTCGCTGAGCCACATGGCGAGCACCGCGGCCGTCAGGAGCGCCAGGGCCACGAGCCCGAGCGCCAGGGGATAGACCGAGACGCCCCGCACCACCGCGCTGTCGCTCGGCCGGAAGCCGATCCACTCGGCCCCGGCGAGACGGCCCGAGCGGGCGATCTGGAGCCGCGGCACCGTCACGCTGCCGCCGGCCTCGGCGAGGCGGCGCACCGAGCCGCCCGTGGCCTCGGCTACCGGGCGCAGCCGCTCGGTGTCGCTGAACACGTCCACGAGTTCGCGCGGGTTGGCCGGGCCGACGCTCACGAAGGTGACGAGGCTGCCCGAGCGCAGGGTGTGCAGGCCGAGTTCCCCCGCCTCGAAGGTGGTGGAGAACAGGCCGGGCTTCTCGGGCTCCAGGGCGAGGGTGCGGGTCGTGCCGTTCGGCGCCGTCACGGTGACGGGTTCGGCTGAGTCGGACATGGTCTGGCGCTCGATGCGCACCTCGCGGCCGTGGCCGGTGGCGGCGGCGCGCAGCGCCTCCTCCTCCAGGGCCGGCTCCTTCATCAGCCAGTGGCCGAGGCGGCGCAGCAGGTCGAGATGCGGCCCGCCCTCCTGGTAGCCCCGCGCCCACAGCCAGGCGTGGTCGGAGAGCAGCAGGGCGACCCGGCCCTTGTCCTCGCGAGAGAGGGCCAGCAGCGGCAGCGCGTCGGCGCCCGCCATGATCGGGGTGATGCCGGGCCGCACCGCCGCCCCGATCACCCGCAGCCAGTCGCCCCAGGCCGGCGGGTTCGCCTCCGAGCCCGGCAGGTCGCGGGTGACCGGATGGCGCTGGCCGCTGCCCGTGAGCGCGGCCTTGAAGGGCCGCTCGACCACACGCCCGTTCGGCTCGCCGGGCAGGATCGCGGCGAGCCGGGTGCGCGCGAGGCTCGCCGCCGAGGCGAATTCGGGTCCCGCCGCGATCAGCAGCGCCCCGCCCTCGCGCACGTAGCGCACGATGTTGTCGAAGTAGCTCGACGGCAGCACGCTCTGATTGGCGTAGCGGTCGAAGATGATGAGGTCGAAGTCGCGGATCTTTTGCTGGAACAGCTCGCGGGTCGGGAAGGCGATCAGCGAGAGTTCGGAGATCGGGGTGCCGTCCTGCTTCTCGGGCGGGCGCAAGATGGTGAAGTGCACGAGGTCGACGTTGGCGTCGGACTTGAGCAGGTTGCGCCACGTGCGCTCGCCCGCATGCGGCTCGCCGGAGACGAGGAGGACGCGCAGTTTCTCGCGGATGCCCTCGATGGGCAGCACCGCGCGGTTGTTGGCGGTGGTGAGTTCGCCCGGCAGCGCCTCGGCCTCGATCTCCACCACGTTGGGCCCGCCGTGCTCGATGCGCAGGGTCAGCGCGAAGGGGCGCCCGGTGCGCACGGTCTGGCGGGCCACCTCTTCGCCGTCGCGGCGCACCGTCACCACGGCCGAGCCGGTGCCGCCGCGCTCCATCACCTCGGCGCGGATGGTCTGCTCGCGCCCGACGATGCCGAAGCGCGGCGCCTCGATCAGGCGGATCTGCCGGTCGCGCTCGTCGGGCCGGCCGGTGACGAGGACGTGCAACGGCGCCTTGAAGCCGAGGGCGGCGGCGTTGGCCGGAACGTCGTGGACGACGCCGTCCGTCACCATGACGACGCCCGCCAGCCGGTCCGGCGGCACGTCGGCCAGCGCGTTCGAGAGCGCGGTGAAGAGCTTGGTGCCTTCGTCGCTGCCCGCCTCCGGCACCTCGATGAAGCGCGGCTCGATCTCGGTGAGGCTGCCGAAACGGCGCTGCAGTTCCGCCCGGACCTGATCGGTCATGGCCGGCCGGTCGCCGAGGCCCTGCGAGCCCGAGCGGTCGACGACGATGGCGGCGATGTCCTTGACCGGCTCGCGCTCCTCCTGGACCAGCGCCGGGTTGGCGAGCGCCGCCAGCACCAGGGCGAGGACGAGGACGCGCAGCAGCGCCACCGGCCCGCGGGCGAGGAACGCCACCACGCCGAGCAGCACGATCACGGCGGCGAGGCCCCACAGGACCGGAACCGGGATCAGGGGCGAGACGCTCAGGCTCAGCATGAAAGGACCTCAGCGTCTCGCGGCCGCACTCCTTGCAGGCGCGGGATCCCCTCTCCCGTGCGGCCCGCGCCATCTTCGTGGATCGACAGGATCTCGCACCTCATTGCCCGAGCCGCTCCAGCAGGGCCGGCACGTGCACCTGATCCGCCTTGTAGTTGCCGGTGAGCGCGTACATCACGAGGTTGACCCCGCCCCGGAAGGCCATCTCGCGCTGGCGCGGGTCGCCGCCGACCACCGGGTAGAGCGCCTCGCCGCGGCGGCCCATCGCCCAGGCGGAGGCGAGATCGTTGCCGGTGATCACGATCGGCGAGACGCCGTCGCCCGCCCGGGCCGGGCGGCGCTCGGCGCCGTCGCCCGCGGGCGGCAGGGCCTCGACCCAGGTCTGGCCGTTGGCGTAGCGGCCCGGGAAGCTGTCCACGAGGTAAAAGGCCTTGGTCAGCACGTGGTCGCGCGGCACCGGCTCCAGTTCCGGCACTTCGAGGGTCGCCAGCATCCGCTGAAGATAGAGGCCCTCCGGCGTCGGCGGTCCCCCCGACCGCGCCGTCATGGCGTCGCGGGTGTCGAACACCACGGTGCCGCCGTTCTTCATGAACGCGTCGATGCGCCGTATCGCCGCCTCGCTCGGCTGCGGCCGGCCCGGGACGATCGGCCAGTAGATCACCGGGTAGAAGGCGAGTTCGTCGCGGGCCGGGTCGACGCCGGCCGGCTCGCCGGGTTCGAGGGCGGTGCGGCTCGCCAGCATCTGGGTCAGGCCGGCGAGCCCCGCCCGGCTGGTCTCGTCGACGGTCGCGTCGCCCGTGACCACGTAGGCCAGACGGGTCACGAGGGAGGATTCGATGCCGTTCGGCCGGTTGGCCGCGGGCTCCGCCGCGCGGGCCGGGGCGGGCGCGCCGGCCAGGACGAACGGCACGAGCAGCGGCAGGAGCAGGGCCGCCGCGGCCGGCCGGCGCCAGCGCGCCGCCATCAGGCCGAGGAAGCCGCCGAGCCACAGGGTCGCCAGCGTGTCGAGGGCGAGGAGGGCGAGCGCCAGGAGGAAGAGCGGGCCGCGCAGGTCGTGCATCCGAGCCTGTTCGAGGCCGCCGAAGCGGGCCGTCGCCAGGGGCGCGAAGTCGAGCGGGCGCAGGCGGTCGTCGGGCCGCAGCGCGTTGACCGCGAGCCCGCCGTCGGGCGGGCCGTAGAAGCCCGGCGGGTGCTCGGCCGTCGCCCGGTCGGTGTAGGTGGCCGGCACCGCGCGGGCGGTGGCGGGCGGGGCGATGAACGCCCCGAACCCGTCGAGGACGAGGCGCGGGGCCAGCACCGGCGGCGGCCCGGCCTGCGGGCCGCCCTCCACCGGGGGATTGGTGCCCGCGAGCGCCACCGTGCGGCGCAGCAGGTCGAGGAAGAGACCGGAGAGGGGCAAGTTCGACCACGTGGTATCGGCGGTGACGTGGACCAGCACGAGCAGCCCCTCACCCCGCTTGGCGGCCGTTACAATCGGCGTGCCATCTTCCAGCGCCGCCCAGGTCTTGCGGGCGAGGTCGCCGTCCGGTTCGGCCAGGATCTGGCGGCGCACGCCGATATCGGCCGGGGGCTTGAGGCCGGAGAAGGGGCTCTCGGGGGCGAAGGGCGCGAGCGTCTTGGGGCTGTCCCAGGACAGCGCGCCGCCGAGCACCCGCCCGCCCCGGCGCAGGCGCACCGGCACGAGGTCGTCGCTGCCGGCCGCGAGCCGCGGGCCGGCGAAGCGCAGCAGGAGCCCGCCCTTCTCGACGAAGCCGCTCACCCGTTCGAGCGTCGCCGGATCGAGGGCGCCGACATCGGCGAGCACCAGCACCGAGACCTGGGCGTCGAGCATCTGACCGCTGGATTCCGCCACGCCCTTGCCGCCGCGGGGCTCCTGCACGTCCGCGAAGGGCGAGAGCGCGCGCGACAGGTAGTAGGCCGGCGAGAGGAGCGGCTGGGCCTGGTCCGCCGTGCCGCCGAAGACGAGGCCGACCCGGCGCCGCCGCCCCCGCTCGTCCGCGAGGGTCACGGCGGCGGCCGAGCGCTCGCCCACGATCTCGAAACGGGCGATGGCGTTGCGGATCTCCACCGGCAGGTCGAAGCCCACCTCGGCCTCGGTGGCCCCGCCCGCGAAGGCGAAGGGCCCCTCGGCGAGCGCCAGCCCCTTGGCGTCGACCGCCCGCACGGCGCCCGCCTCGCGGCCGTTCGCCTCCGCGCGCACCACGCGCACGCCGATGCGCCCGCCGCTGCCCTCCGGCCCAGCGAGCGCGAGCGCCGCCGCGCGGTCGCCCTTGAGGACCGTGAGCGCGGCGCCCCCCTTGGCCACGGCCTCCGCGAGGCCCGCCGGGAAGCGCCCGGCCTCCGCGCCCCCGACCCCGTCGCTGATCCAGACCACGGCGCTGCCCGGCACCCGCTCCAGAAAGGCCGCAATGGCCGGCAGGTGGGCCTCGCGGTCGGCGAGGTGGGGCTGGGGCCGCACGGCGCGCAGGCGCTCCAGGGCCGGCCCGGGACCGGTCGCGTCGAGCCCCGCGGGGGCGGTGGCGGTGGCGACGAGCGCCACCGGCCGGCCGGCGCGGGCGGCCGCCTCGATCTCGTCGGTGGCGATCCGCACCCGGTCGCGCCAGTCCTGCGCGGCGGTGGCGCCGTTGTCGAGGATGAGCAGGAGGGGCGTGCGCCCGTCGCCCAAAGCCGTGGCGGCCGGGTTCCAGACCGGACCCGCCACCGCCAGGATCAGGCAGGCGGCGGCCATGAGGCGCAGGATCAGCAGCCAGGGCGGCGTGCGGGCCGGCGTCTCGCGCTCGGGCAGGAGGTCGGCGAGGATGCGCAGCGGCGGAAAATCGATGCGGCGCGGGCGCGGCGGCGTGACCCGCAGGAGATACCATAGGGCCGGCAGCGCCAGGAGCGCGCCGAGGGCGAGCGGGGCCGCGAAGCTGAGGGGCAGGCCGAACATCCGGAGAACCTCCCTCAGCCCGCCGCGCGGGCGGCGACGAGCGTCACGAGGCGCAGGGCCGCCTCGCTGGCCGGACGGTCGGTGCGGTGGAGGCCGAAGGTCCAGCCGTGGCCGCGGGCGATCTCAGCCAACGCGTCGCGATGGGCCTGGATCCGCACCCGGTAGGCGCTGCCCCAGGCCGCCGCGTCGCCGACGCGCAGCGACAGCCCGGCTTCGAGGTCGTGCAGTTCCGCCTCGCCCGCGAACGGGAAGGTTTCCTCCACCGGGTCGACGATCGCCACGAGGTGGCCCCGGCAGCCCGAGGCGGCGATGCCGGCGACCGCCGCCCGCACCTCGTCGAGGGGGGAGAGGAAGTCCCCGATCAGCACCGCCTCGTCGAACCGGGCCACCGGCGCGCGCGGCGGCATGTCCTCGTCGAGCCCGGCGGCATCGGCGACGAGGGCCTCCGCGATCCGCTCGACGATGGCGCGGGTGGCCTGGGGCCGCGACAGGCCCAGCAGCCCCACCCGCTCGCCCGCCTCCACGAAGGCGTCGGCCAGCGCGAGGCCGAGCACCAGGGCGCGCTCCACCTTCGGGCAGAGCGCCAGCGAGGAGGAAAATCCCATCGAGGCGGAGCGGTCGATCCAGAGCCAGACGTTGTGGGCCGCCTCCCACTCCCGCTCGCGCACGTAGAGACGGTCGTCCCGGGCCGAGCGGCGCCAGTCGATGCGGTTGGCCGCCTCCCCGGCCACGAAGGGCCGGAACTGCCAGAAGCTCTCGCCCGGGCCGGCGCGGCGGCGGCCGTGCAGCCCGTGCGAGAGGGTGGCGGCGACGCGGCGCGCCTCCAGGATCAGGCGCGGCATCCGCTCGGCGAGCGTCAGCGCGCTCTCGGTTTCCCGCCGTCCGGGGGAGCGTCCGCCGGGGCTGAGGACGCGGGTCGAGGCCATGCGGCGGTCAGAGCCGCGCGGTCAGGCGGCCGACGAGGCCCGGGATGGTCTCCCCGTCCGCCCGCGCCGCGAAGGTGAGCGCCATGCGGTGCTTGAGCACCGGCTCGGCGAGCGCCGCCACGTCGTCCACCGAGGGGGCGACGCGGCCCTGGATCAGGGCGCGGGCGCGCACGGCCAGCATCAAGGCCTGGCTCGCGCGCGGGCCGGGCCCCCACAGGAGCTTGCCGGCGATCTCGGGGGCGCCGCCCTCGGGGCGCGCGGCGCGCACGAGGTCGAGGATCGCATCCACCACGCCCTCCCCCACGGGCAGGCGCCGCACGAGCCGCTGGGCGGCCAGCAGCGCCTCGGTGGCCATCACGGGCTGCGGCCTGTGCTCCTCCGCGCCCGTGGTCTCGAGCAGGATGCGCCGCTCGGCGGCGCGGTCGGGATAGCCGACGTCGATCTCCAGGAGGAAGCGGTCGAGCTGGGCCTCGGGCAGCGGGTAGGTGCCCTCCTGCTCGATCGGGTTCTGGGTGGCGAGCACGTGGAAGGGACGCGGCAGGTCGTGCCGGTCGCCGGCCACCGAGACGAAGTGCTCCTGCATCGCCTGCAGCAGGGCCGACTGGGTGCGCGGGCTCGCGCGGTTGATCTCGTCGGCCATCAGCAGCTGGGTGAAGATCGGCCCGCGCACGAACCGGAACGAGCGGTGCCGGTTCTGGTCCTCGTCGAGGATCTCGGTGCCGAGGATGTCGGAGGGCATCAGGTCGGGGGTGAACTGCACCCGGCGCGCGTCGAGCCCGAGCACGGTGCCGAGCGTCTCGACGAGCTTCGTCTTGGCGAGTCCGGGAAGGCCGACGAGCAGGCCGTGGCCGCCGGCCAGGATGGTCACGAGGGCGAGGTCGACCACGCTCTCCTGGCCGAAGATCACCTGATGGATGGCCTCGCGGGCGCGTCCGACCGAATCCAGGCAGGCTTCGGCCGCGGCCACGATGCCGTCGTCCAGGGTGGTCGCGGTGGCCGGCGCGCTGCCGTGTGTCATGCGGGTGTCCTCACCGATCAGCCTCGTGCACGGACCCGCCCCGATCCGCACCAGACCCGGGAGTGTGGAACCCTTGTTCCCCGCGGGCAAGGTCGGCGAGACGACGCAGGCCGGCGCGCGGCCCCGTGCGCTGGTCCGGCCGGGCCGCGTTGCGGCGGCGCCCTCGCCCCCCTATGCCACCCGCATGACCGCTTCCGATCCCCTCGCCGACGGCTGGCACCCCTTCACGGATCCCGGCTTCATCGACCTCGTCGGCCCGATCCTCGTACGCGAGGGCCACGGCCCGACCGCCTACGCGTTCCGGGCCTCCCCCAAGCACGCCAACCTGATCGGCGTCGTGCAGGGGGGCATGCTGATGACCTTCGCCGATCGCGCGCTCGGCGTCGCCGCGATGGCGGCGGCCGAGGGGGCGAACTGCGTCACGGTGCAGTTCGAGATGCAGTTCATCGGCGCGGTGCGCATGGGCGACGTCGTCACGCTCGTGCCGCAGGTGGTGCAGCGCACCGGCACCCTGGTGTTCATGCGCGGCGACCTGCGGGTCGGGGAGCGGATCGCCGCGAGCGGCACCGGGGTGTGGAAGATCCTGCGGCGGCGCCCCGAGGCGGCGGCCTGACGCCGTTCAAAACCCGCGCGCCTCCCCTATGTGAGCCGGGATGACGCAGGACAGGCCCGCGCCCGGCGCGCTCGAACGCCTCACGGCCGCCCTCGGCTCGAAGGAGCGCCGCGGTCCGCCGCCGGTGGAGCGGTGGAACCCCGCCTATTGCGGCGAGATCCCGATGCGGATCGCCGCGGACGGCACGTGGCACTACAACGGCAGCCCGATCGGGCGGCCCGCCCTGGTGCGCCTGTTCGCCTCGGTCCTGCGGCGCGACCCGGACGGGCGCACCGTCCTCGTCACGCCGGTGGAGCGGGTCGGGATCGAGGTGGAGGACGCGCCCTTCCTCGCCGTCGAGATGGCGGTGGAGGGCGAGGGCGACGATCGCGCCATCGCCTTCCGCACCAACGTCGACGACGTGGTGCCGGTGGATGCCGACCATGCCCTGCGCTTCGCGCGCGACCCGGACGGGGGCTTCAAGCCCTACCTGCACGTCCGCCACGACCTGTGGGCGCTGGTGACCCGCGCCCTAGTCTACGACCTCGTGGAGCTGTGCGAGACGCGCGAGGAGGACGGCACGGCGTGGTTCGGCCTCGCGGCGGGCGGGCGCTTCCACCGCATCATGCCGGCCGCCGAGCTCTCGTGAGCGCCGCATCCGCCGTCGCGGCGTTCCTCGCCCGCGCCGCCGCGGGCCTGCGGCCCGAGCCCCCCGGCCCCCTCGATCCCACCGCGAATCCCCGCGGCGACCACGACGTGGAGCCCGACGTGCTCGACGCCGCCCTCTCCCGCCCGCCGCGGCTCGCCGCCGTGCTGGTCCCGGTGCTGGCGCGGCCCGAGGGCGTGACGGTGCTGTTCACCGAGCGCGCCGCCCACCTGCGCGACCATTCCGGGCAGATCGCCTTCCCGGGGGGGAAGATCGACCCCGCCGACCCCTCCCCGCTCGCCGCGGCCCTGCGCGAGGCCGAGGAGGAGATCGGGCTCGACCGCGCCTTCGTGCGGCCGCTCGGCTACCTCGACCACTACCTCTCGGGCACCGGCTTCTTGGTGACGCCGGTGGTCGGCCTCGTCGGGCCGGAGGCCTCCCTGCGGCTCAACCCGAACGAGGTGGCGGACGCCTTCGAGGTGCCCCTCGACTTCCTCATCGACGTCGCCAACCACGCGCTCCACAGCCGGGAATGGCGGGGCCGGCAGCGGCGCTACTACGCGATCCCGTTCGGCGATCGCTATATCTGGGGGGTGACCGCCGGCATCGTGCGGAATTTCTCGGAACGCCTCTCAGCCCCCGGACCGCGATGATCCGCACCCTCCTCGACGACGTCGCGCTGTTTCTGCTCCCCTTCGGGCTCTACGCGATCTACCTGCTCGCGCGCCGCCGCAGCCCGCTGCGCTGGGTGCACTGGAACGACCACGCCCTCCGGCTCGCCCTGGCGGGCGGCGTCCTGGTGATCGGCTCGCTGCTGTTCGCGGGGCTGTTCGGCGAGCGCCACCGCACGGGCTACGTGCCCTCCCACATCGAGAACGGGCGGGTGGTGCCGGGGCAGTTCCGGTGAGCGGCGAGGCCGGGCGGCTCGCCCCGGAGGGTCTGACGGCCCTCCTGGCGCGGGCGCGCCTGCGCCGCGTGCTCGACGCCCTCGCGGTGCCCGGCGAAGAAACCCGGCTCGTCGGCGGGGCGGTGCGCGACGCGCTGCTCGGGCGGGCGGTCACCGACATCGACCTCGCCACGACGCTTCGGCCCGAGGCGGTGATGGAGCGGGTGGCGCAGGCCGGCCTCAGGCCGGTGCCGACCGGGATCGACCACGGCACCGTCACGGTGGTGGCGGGCGGCGAGCCCTTCGAGGTCACGACCCTGCGCGAGGACATCGAGACCGACGGACGCCACGCCGTCGTGCGCTTCGGGCGCGACTTCGCGCAGGACGCGGCCCGGCGCGATTTTTCCATCAACGCGCTCTCGGTCGGCCCCGACGGGCAGGTGCACGACACGGTCGGGGGCCTCGCCGATCTCGCGGCGGGGCGCGTGCGGTTCATCGGCGAGGCCGGCCAGCGCATCCGCGAGGATTACCTGCGGGTCCTGCGCTTCTTCCGCTTCCACGCCCGCTACGGGCGCGGGCCGATCGATCCCGCGGGGCTGTCCGCCGCCATCGCGGCCCGCGACGGCCTGAGTTCCCTGTCGCGCGAGCGGGTGCGGATGGAGCTCCTGAAGCTGCTCACCGCGCCGGGCGCGCCGGAGGCGGCGGTGATCCTCTCCGGCACCGGCCTGCTGCAGCGGCTCCTCGGCGGCATCGGCGATCTCGGGCGGCTCGCGCGGCTCGCCCCGACGGAAACGGCGCCCGACCCGGTGCGCCGGCTCGCGGCCCTGGCGGTCCACGCCGGCCCCGACGCCGAGCGCCTGCGCGACGCCTTGCGGCTCTCCCGGGCCGAGCACGCGCGGCTCTCGGGCTTCGCGGCGGCGGCGGCGCCCCTGCACGGCAGCACGACGCCGCTCGACGCGGCCGACATCCGCCGCCTCGTCGCCCTGCACGGCGTCGCGGCGGTGGCCGACGCGACGGCGATCCTCGCGGGCGAGCCGCGCCCGGTGCTGGACCCGGAGGCCGGGCGGGCGCTCGCCGCCTTCGCGTCCGGCGCCGAGCCGGTGCCGGTCCTGCCCGTGACGGGTGCCGCCCTGGTGGCCCGCGGGGCCGCGCCGGGCCGGGCGCTCGGCGCCGGGCTGGCCCGGGCGCGGCAAGCGTGGCTCGCCGCGGGCTGCCCGACCGGCCGGGAGGCCCGCGAACGGCTGACGGCCCTCGCCCTGGCCAGCGCGCCGGACCCGCCTAGAGCATTTTCCGACGAAGTGGATGCCGGTTCGTCGCAGAAAATGCGGCAAAACAAGAACTTAGAGTAGCGCCCCGGCCAGGAGGTTCAGGCCCGGACCCGGAGGGCATCGGCGCGCCGGAGCGCGACGGGCGCCTCCGGCGGGCGCAACGCGGGCGCCGAGGCCATCACGACGCGCAGGAGCTCCGCCTGGCGGCGCGTTCCGGTCTTGTCGAACAGCCGGGCGAGGTGCGTGCGGACCGTCGCGACGCCGATGCCGTAGGCCTGCGCGATCTCGTTCAGGGTGAGATCCTGCACGAGGCCGAGCAGCACGCGCAGTTCGCCTCCGGTGAGGCCGTAGAGCCGCACCAGCGCCTCGCCGGGCACCGCGCAGGGCTGGTCGGGGTCCTGCACGAACAGGGCGGCCACGGGTCCCGGCGCATCGGCGACGTCGCTCCCGGGGTCGCGCAGGCGCACGAGGCGCCCGACGAGGCCCCGGCCCGATGCGGCCCGGTTCGGCGGGAACGGCAGGGCCGGCGCGGGCGGCGCGGCGCCGAGGCGGCAGGCGGCGAGCGCCGCCTCCAGCCCCTCCTGGGCGGCCGGATCGCGGGCCGCGAGACCGCCGGAGGCGATGCGGCGCAGCACGCTGCCCTCGCGCAGGATCGTGTCGGCGGCGGCGTTGGTGCGCAGGATGCGGCCGGCGCCGTCGAGCAGGATCACCCCCGCGCAGAGCGCGTCGACGGCGGCGCCGAGGCCGCGCGACTCGCCGTCCCGCTCGGCGAGGCGCTGCCCGGTCTCCAGCGCCTGCCGGACGTGCGGCAGCAGCAGGCGCATCACCGCGCGGGCGGCCTCGGGCACGTGCGGGTGCCCGCCCCGATGGCCGGCACCCGGCATCCGGCGCGCGGCGGGAAACGGGCCTGCGCCGGCTTCGAGCCACGCCACGACCTGCAGCGGGCAGAGGCCGGCGAAGAGCGCGGCCAGGAGGTCGCGGTCCACCGCGCCCTCCCGCACGGCGCGGGGCGGAGCACAGACCGGATCCGGCAGGCCGGCAAGGCAGGCGACGCAGACGGCCAATCCGGCCGCCTCCACGATGCCCGCCAGGGTGTCGGGCCACAGGTGCGGCTCGGCCACGCAGGCGTAGATGCGAGCCACGAGATCCGAGAACTCGCTCTGCGTCAGGGACATGTCGTGAAACCCCCACGGCCGCCGATACACCCCGGGCAGAGTGACGCGGCGGCTCGGCCAGATCAGCCAGGACTTATTTTGGTATCTTTTTGGGCTGATCGACAAGCTGAGACACTGTGTCGGCGGACTCGATTCTCACCGTCATGTGTTCCCGCGCACATCGGACGGGCCCGCCCCACCCGCCCCGCGCCGCCGCTTTCCAGTCCCGCCACGCTTGATCTTGGGGCGGCGCACCCCACGTGCCGGACGATCACAGTCTGCCACCAGGAGGTTCGAGCGGCCGATGCTGAGCCTGTCGATCCCGCGCCCGGCGGCCTGCGCCGCGCCGGTTCGCGCAGCGGCCCTGGCGGTCCTGGCGCTGAGCCTGCTCGCGGGGCCGGCAGGGGCGCACGACCTCTGGCTGACGCTCAGTTCCCCCGAGGCGGGTCCCCAGGTGCGGGTCAATTTCGGCCGCGCCCGCGAGCGGCTGACGCCGTTCAGGCCGAAGCTCCTCGACCTGACGGCGATCACCCCGGACGAGACGAAGGACCTCGTCGGGGCGCTGAAGCCGAGCCCGCCCGACGTGCCGCCCGCGCTCCTCGCGGCCCTGCCCACCCGGCCGGGCCGGACGCTCGTCGCCGCCTCCTACGACAGCGGCTACTGGGTGCGGCTGAAGGACGGGACCGGGCGCAACACCAGCCGCCGCGTGCTGCCGGACGCGGAGGGGGCGCGCTGGTCGATGAAGTTCGCCAAGGCGGCGTTCGGGCCGGGGGCGCCCTGGCAGCGCGTGGTCGGACACCTCTTGGAGATCGTGCCCCTGGAGGTGCCCGGGCCGACCGCGGGGGCGCTGCGCGTGCGGGTGCTGTTTCGCGGCGCGCCCCTGGCCGGCGCCGCCCTGATGACCGGCGAGGGCGCGATGGATGCCGGGCAGACGCCCCACTACACCACCGACCAGGACGGGGTCGCGACGGTGCCGATCCGCCAAGCGGGCGCGCAGCTCATCACGGTGACCCACGACGTCGCTCCCTCGGCGACGCCGGACCTCGCCGACCGCGACGAGTACAGCGCGACCTTCGCGTTCCGCCTCGACGAGGCCCCGGTGAACTGACGCCGGGAGCAAGAGTCAGCGGATCAGCCGCGTCAGCGGGCCAGCCCGTGTCAGCGGGCCAGGACCTTGCCGGGATTGAGCAGGCCCTCGGGGTCGAGTGCGGCCTTGATGCGGCGCGCGAGCGCGATCTCCTCGGGACGGCGGTGCCGCACGAGTTCGGCCACCCGGTACTGCCCGATCCCGTGCTCGGCCGAGATGCTGCCGCCGAACCGGTCCACCACCCCGTGCACCAGCCGGTTGACCGCGTCGCTCTCGTGGTCGGGTGCGACCAGCACGTTGTAGTGGATGTTGCCGTCGCCCATGTGGCCGAAGGCGTTGGCCCGCGCGCCCGGCGCCCCCTCCGCCAGCGCACGGCCGGCGGCCTCCAGGAAGGCGGGAATCGCGGTGATCGGCACCGAGACGTCGTGCTTGACGGCGCGGCCCTCCTTGGCCTCGGCCTCGGTGATGCCCTCGCGCAGCGCCCACAGCCCCGCGGCCTGCTGGCCGGATTCCGCCAGTACCCCGTCGACGGCGTCCCCGCGCTCGAAGGCGGCGGCGAGCATACCCTCGGCGGCTTCGCGCAGGGCGGGCAGCGAGGAGGCGGCCTCCAGGAGCACGTGCCAGGGCGCCGGTCCCACCGGGCGCGTCAGCGCGGAATGGCGCCCGACGAGGTCGAGCGAGAGGCCGGAGATCAGCTCGAAGGCCTGGATGCAGTCGCCGAGTTCCTCCTGCGCCAGGGTGAACAGCCGCAGCGCCGCCTCCGGATTGGGCACGGCGAGGAGCGCCGTCGCCACGTGCCGGGGCCGCGCGGCGAGCCGCATCACCGCCGCCGTGACGAGCCCGAGCGTGCCCTCGGTGCCGATGAACCACTGCTTCCAGTCGTAGCCGGCATTGTCCTTGCGCAGGGCCCTGAGGCCGTCGACCACGGTCCCGTCCGCCAGCACCACTTCGAGCCCGAGCACGAGGCCGCGGGTCATGCCGTAGCGCACCACGTTGAGGCCGCCGGCATTGGCCGCGATGACGCCGCCCAGCATCGCCGAGCCCTCGGCCGCGAAGCTGACCGGCAGGAGCCGGCCGGCCGCCGCCGCGGCGTCCTGGGCGGTCCTGAGGACGCAGCCCGCCTCCGCCGTCAGGGTGAGGCCGACCGGATCGACGGCCCGCACCGCGTTCATGCGCGCGAGCGAGACCACGACCTGGGTCCCTGAGGCGTCCGGCGAGGCCCCGCCCGCGAGCCCGGTATTGCCGCTCTGCGGCACCATCGCGGCCCCGGCCTCGCGGCAGAGCCGCACCGCGTCCGCCACCTCGGCGGTGGAGGCGGGCCGCACCACGCAGGCCGGGCGCCCCGGGAAGAGGCGCCGCCAGTCGACCGCGTAGGAGGCGATGTCGCCCTCCTGCGTCAGCACGCCGGCGGGTCCGAGCCGCGCCGTCAGGCGTGCGACGAGGTCGTGATTCGTCCGGCCGTGGGTCGTCTCCTGGGTCATCACGGATCGGGTCTCCGGCGGGGGCGTGTCGCCGAGCGGCCTCGCGCGGTTAGGGCGCGGGGTCAAGGGCGCCGACCGCGGCGGATCGCGTGACGCGCTTGCACGGGTCGCCTTGCACGCATCCCTTGGCCCGCGGACGCGGCCGGGCCAGAGTGACGCCCGTGACCGCCCCCTGGGAGACGCCATGAGCGCGACGGACGAATTGCTGTGCGAGGTGGATGCGGACGGCATCGCGCACCTCACCCTGAACCGGCCGCAGGCCCGCAACGCGCTCACCTTCCCGATGTACGAGCGCCTGTTCGAGCTCAGCCGCAGCCTCGACGCGGACGGCGCCGTGCGGGCGATCGTGATCACGGGGGCGGGCGACCGGGCCTTCGCGGCCGGCACCGACATCGCGCAGTTCCGCGCCTTCTCGACGCCCGAGGACGCGCTCGGCTACGAGCGCTTCATGGACCGGGTGCTCGGCAGCCTGGAGCGCTGCCGCAAGCCCACCATCGCGGCGATCGCGGGCGCCTGCACGGGCGGCGGCGCGGCGATCGCGGCCGCCTGCGATCTCCGGATCGCCACCCGCGACGCCCGCTTCGGCTTCCCGATCGCGCGCACGCTCGGCAACTGCCTGTCGCTCGGCAACCTGCGGCGGCTCTCGGCCCTGGTCGGGGCGGCCCGGGTGAAGGAGATGATCTTCACCGCCCGCCTCGTGGAGGCCGAGGAGGCGAAGGCGATCGGCCTCGTCGGCGAGGTGCTGGCGGACGCGGACGCCCTGCGGGCGCGGGCCGGCGAGCTCGCGCGCCTCCTCGCCGGGCACGCGCCCCTGACGCTGGCAGCCACCAAGGAGGGCCTGCGCCGCCTGAACGAGGACGAGGCCTCCGAAGGCGCCCGGCCGGGGGATGACCTGATCCTGATGTGCTACACCAGCCGCGACTTCCGCGAGGGCATGGAGGCGTTCCTGGCCAAGCGCCCGCCGGAGTGGACGGGGACGTGAGGCCCGGGGGCCGCGCCACGCCCGCGCTCGGATGCTGCCCGCGCCTGACCCGGAGGGTGGCGGGGATGGGAGAGCCGGCCGCGCCTACGCCGCGGCCTTCAGCCCGACCTCCGGCAGGACCGGCCGGGTGGCGACGGCCTTGGCGACGATCGCCTCGACCTCGGCCCGCTCGGGATCGGTCAGGGCGAGGCGCGGCGGGCGGGTGAGCGCGCTGCCGCGGCCCATCAGGTGCTCGCACAGCTTGATGCACTGGACGAGGTCGGGCCGGGCGTCGAGGTGCAGGAGCGGCATGAACCACTCGTAGAGCGGCATCGCCTCGGCGAAGCGGCCCGCGGCGGCGAGGCGAAACAGCGTCTCGCCCTCGCGCGGGAAGGCGTTCGACATCCCGGAGACCCAGCCGACCGCCCCCATCGCGACGCTCTCCACCACCACGTCGTCGAGGCCGGCAAACAGCACGAAGCGGTCGCCGACCTGGTTGCGCGTGTCGATGAAGCGACGCGTGTCGCCCGACGAATCCTTGAAGCAGACCACGGTCTCGACGTCGGCCAGCGACACGAGGATGTCGGGCGTGACGTCGTTCTTGTAGATCGGCGGGTTGTTGTAGAGCATCACCGGCAGGTCTGTGGCGGTCGCCACCGTGCGGAAATGGGCCGCCGTCTCGTGCGGCTTGGCGCTGTAGACCAGGGACGGCATCACCATGACGCCGTCGATGCCGACGCGCGCGGCCTCGCGCGCGGTCTCGACCGCGAAGGCGGTGGTGAACTCGGCGATCCCGCACAGGACCGGCACCCGCCCGGCGGCGACCGACTTCGCCGCCTCCATGATCGCGACCTTTTCGGAGCGCGTCAGCGAGGTGTTCTCGCCCACCGAGCCGCAGACGATGAGCCCCGACACGCCGTCGCGGATCAGGCCGTCCATCACCCGGGCGGTGGCGTCGATGTCGAGGGAAAGATCGTCGCGGAACTGCGTGGTGACGGCCGGGAAGACGCCCGTCCAGGAAATGCGGGGAGCCATGGGGTTTCTCCGAGAGGCGGGCGTGACGCGGCCCGCAGGAAAGGGGCCGCCCCGGCCGCGGGCCGGGGCGGCGGGGATCAGGCGAGGGTCGCGCCGACCTTGCGCAGCTCGGCCAGCACCGGCGCCTTCGGCAGCCAGATCTTGTCGTAGGCCTCGATGATCGGCTCGGCGTCCTTCACCTCGGAGACCACGATCTTCACCGGCTGCTTGGCGAGGTTCGCCCAGATGCCGGGCTGGTTCGCCACGATCTCGTCGATCTCGGCGTCGAGCGCGGCCTTGGTGGTGCGGGTGACGAGCTCGCGGTCCCCTGCCGGCAGGCCCTGCCAGACGCGGCCCGACACGAGCGCGATCATCGGCATGTGCACGGCGTTCATGCGCAGGATGGTCTTCGCGACGCGGTCGAAGCGCTGGTTCCACGAGAAATCGAGATCCGCCTCCAGGCCGTCGACCTGGCCGTTGGCCATCGCGTCGTAGACCTGCGGGGTCGGGATCGGCGTCGGGGCGGCGCCGAGCAGCTGGTAGAAGTCGCGGAAGGCCGGGGTCGGGTTGATGCGCAGCTTCATGCCCTTGAGGTCGCCCACCGAGGCGATGTCGCGCGCCGCGAACACCGCCCGGATCGAGGTGATGCCCCAGGCGAGCCCGATGGTGCCGGTCTCGCGCGGCAGCACGTCGAACAGGCCGAGGGCGACCGGATGGCGCACGAGCTTGGCCACGGCCTCGGTGGAGCGCACCACGTAGGGCGCGTTGATCGCCGCGATAGCCGGCACGCGCGAGCCGAGTTCGGCGGCCTGGATGAAGGCCATGTCGAGGGCGCCCGATTGCAGCTGCTGCATCATCGCGCCCTCGTTGCCGAGCTGGCCGGCATGGAAGACCGTGAGCGAGAGCCGCCCGTTCGTCTCCTGCTTCAGGCTCTCGCCGACCCTGAGCGCCGCGTTGTTCCACGGGTGGTTGGGGGGCGTGATCAGCCCGAGGCGGAACTCGCGGGTCTGCTGGGCGCGCAGCACGGACGGGGCGGCGAGCGGCAGCGCGGCGCCGGCCGCGGCGGCGAGGAGATGGCGGCGGGAGAGGGTCATGATCGGCACTCCTTCGAAGACATCGCGGATGGGCCTCTCGGGCCGGGGGGGTCGGGCTACGCGGACGAACACCAGCTCACTGCTTGACGAGGGCGAGGGACAGGCCCGGCCACACCGACAGGAGCAGCAGCAGCACGCAGGAGATGAAGAAGAACGGCAGGGTGACCAGGAACATCCGGCCGGGCTTCGCCCCCGTGACCGCGGCGGCCACGAAGAAGCACAGGCCCACCGGCGGCGAGAGCAGGCCGAGCACGAGGTTGACCGTCACGACGACGCCGAAGTGGCGCGGGTCGATGTGGTAGACCTCGGTGGCGATCGGCAGCAGGATCGGCACCGTCATGATCAGGCCGGGCACGCCGTCGATGACCGTGCCGATGACGATCAGGATCACGTTCACGAGCAGCATGAAGGTGACCGGATCCTTGGCCACCGTGCGGATCCAGCCCGCCACATCCTGCGGCACCTTGCCGAAGACCAGCACCCACGAAAAAACCGCCGCGGCCGCGACGAGGAAGAGCACGATGGCCGAGTAGATGCCGGCCCGGCCGAGCATCGCCGGGAGCTGCCGGACGTCGAACTCGCGGGTCCAGTAGCGTCCGACCAGGGCCGCCGCGACCGTGCCCACCGCCGCCGCCTCGGTGGCGTTGGCGAGGCCCGAGAGGATCGAGCCGACGATGACCACCGGGATCGACAGGGTCGGCAGCGCGCCGAGCACGGTGCGGACGCGCTGGCGCAGGCTCATGCGCTCGCCCGCCGGAAAATTGTGCACCCAGCCCATCACGGCGATCACGAGGCAGAACAGGGCCGTCAGGATCACGCCCGGGATGATGCCGGCGATCAGCATGTCGGAGACCGGCACCTGGGCGAGCACGCTGTAGACGACGAACATCACCGAGGGCGGGATGATCGGCCCGAGCATGCCCGCATAGGCGGTCAGCCCGGCCGCGAAGGTGCGGTCGTAGCCCTTGCGCTCCATCTCCGGCACCATGATCTGGGCCATGATGGCGACCTGGGCGGTGGCCGAGCCCAGGATCGAGGACACGAACATGTTGGCGAGCACGTTGACGTAGGCGAGCCCCCCGCGCAGGGCGCCCACGAAGGCCATGGCCATCTCGACGATGCGGCGCGTGATGCCGCCGCCGTTCATGATCTCGCCGATCAGGATGAAGAGCGGGATCGCGATCAGCCCGTAGCTATCGACGCCCCCGAAGAGCTGCAGCGGATAGGATTGGAACAGCAGCGGGTTGCCGGAGGCCGCGATGTAGACCATGCCGGCGAGGCACAGGCAGAGGCCGATCGGCACGCCGGCCAGCATGATGGCCGCGAAGGCCGCTCCCGTGACCATCAGTTGATCCCCTCGTTCGAGGAGATGCCGAAGCGCGGCAGCACCGCGCGCTCGGCGAGCCCGAGATCCTCGGCGAGCAGCGCGAGGCCGTGCACCACCATCGAGGCCGAGAAGAGCGGCAGGATCAGGTAGAGGACCCAGCTCGGCCAGTTCAGCGTCTGGGTGCGCTCCGTGTAGAGGAAGTTGAAGGTCTCGGCCGCCAGCGCCCGCGTGTCGAAGCCGGCCCGCACGAGGCCCGGCGGGTCCATCCACAGCCAGCACATCCAGGTGAGCGCGAGCCCGAAGCCCACCACCGCGGCGGTGGCGATCACCCGGGCGGCCGCCTGCCCCGAGGCCGGGAGCCGCTCGGTCAGCATCGTCACGGCGAAGTCGAGTCGCAGCCGGGTCATCGCCGAGGCGCCGATGAAGGTGAGCCAGACCACCGAGTAGACCGCCGATTCGTCCACCCAGTAGAGGGGCGCCCCGAGGTAGCGGGTGACGACGTTGAGCAGGATCAGCGCCATCAGGAGCCCCATCAGCCCGACGAGGGCGTGACGCTCGGCGGCCAGGAGCAGGCGCGACGCCGCCATGACGAGCCGCACGGGCCGGGCGGCGGGACGGGCGGCGACGATGCTGGGCGAGACGGACATGCGCGGCCCTCGGTGACGCGCTCGCATCGTAGATTTTATACAATCGACAAATCAAGCGCAAAGCGGCATCGTGCTGCTCGTTCCCGCAGCACCCAGCCGATGCCCGCTCTCAAGCACCGCACCCTCTCGGCCGCGATCCTCGATCAGATCCGGCAATCCATCCTCGACGGCTCCTCGCCCGCCGGCACGCAGCTGCGCCAGGACGCACTGGCGGAGCTCTACGGCGTGAGCCGCATCCCGGTGCGCGAGGCGCTCTTTCAGCTCGAGGCGGAGGGGCTGGTGCGGATGGTGCCGCACAAGGGAGCAGTGGTCTCCGACCTCTCGCTCGGCGAGGTGGACGACGTCTTCGACCTGCGCGCCCTCCTAGAGCCGCGGCTGCTCGCCGCCGCCCTCCCCCATTACGATGCGGCCCTGTTCGACACCCTGGAGACGCTCCAGCACCGCTTCGAGGCCGCGATCGCGGCCGGCGACGTGGCGTGCTGGGGCCTGCTCAACGCCGAGTTCCACATGGCCCTCTACGGCCCGGCCCCGCAGCCGCGCACCCGGCAGGTGGTGGCGGGCCTGCTCCAGACCAGCGACCGCTACACGCGCATGCAGCTCTCCACCCCGGCGGCGATGCGGGTCGCCGAGCGCGAGCACCGGGGCCTGATCGACCTGTGCCGCGCGGGCGATCCCGCCCCGGCCTGCGCCCTCCTCGTGCAGCACATCGAGACGGTGCGGGCGGGCCTGCGGCGGGTGCTGAGGCAGACCGAGAGCGGCCTCGGAGGGGTGTGAGGTATCCGGGAGGTCGACGCGGGCGGGACTTCTGCGATGCGCAGCGATCCGGCCGCGGGAGAGCCCGACGCCGTCGGATCGGCGCGAGCGCGTCGCGGAGGGCGCCTCGCGCCGGGAGGCGGCGCGGGGCTTCGGGCCCGGCCCGCGCGATGGGCGCCGGCCCGCGGCCTTCGTGCACGAGGGCCGAGCGCAGGCCAAGCCGATGGGCAGCCGCCCGCACGCCGTCCCGGCCCCCGACACCGTTTCCGCGCGTTGCACGCCGCGAGGTGCTCGCCGCCCGCTCGCCGCGCAGCCGACCGCCTGCGATCAAAGCATCGATCGGACGAGGGTCAGGGCCGTGGGTGCCTTGCCGGTCGAGGCCCCGTTGGCGGCGCCGGTGGCGGCGCCGATCGCGACGGCGGACCCGCTGACCCCGCCGCCGACCGCCCCGCCGACCATGGCCCCCCAGGCGCCGACGACCGCTCCGACGAAGATCGCCGCGCCCAGGCTCAGGCTGCCGGGACTTCCATCCTGCTTGCGCTCCTGCGACTTCGGGGTCACCGATATCATTCCGCCGCCGACTTGGTCGCATTCGCGCTGCGTCAACTCACGAATCATCCGGCAGTCCTCCTGGACGAGAATCCACTCGGGTGCGCACCCCGACACGGCTCTACTGCGTGGCTGCTTCGCCGTCGTCATCCGATCAGGTGACACGGCACGGGACGCCTCATGATCCGGGAGTGAGGACCGGCGCGGCGGCGCCGACGATCCGCCCATCCTCGAGCCGCACCACGCGGTCGGCCCCGACGCGGGCCGCCGGCCTGTGCGCGACATAGATACGCGTGATGCTCAGGTCGCGCAGCGCCCGCGCGATCGCGACCTCGGTCTCCTCGTCGAGGAAGGCGGTTCCCTCGTCCATGAACAGGATGCGCGGCCTGCGATACAGGGCCCGGGCCAGCAGCACGCGTTGGCGTTGACCGCCCGACAGCGTGCTGCCCACGTCCCCGACGAAGCTGTTGTAGGTCATGGGCATGCTCATGATCTCGTGGTGAATGCCCGCGAGATGCGCTGCCTCAAGCATCGCGTTCACGTCGAAGTTGGTATCGAAGAAGCTGATGTTGTCGGCGATCGTTCCCGACATCAGCTGGTCGTCCTGCATCACGACACCGATCTGGCTGCGGTAGTCGGCGAGGCCGAAGGTTCGCAGGGGCGTGCCGTCGACCAGAACGCTCCCCTGCGTCGGATCGAGCAGGCCGGTCATGAGCTTGATCAGCGTCGTCTTTCCTGCCCCGGACCGCCCCGTGATGACGACGAATTCGCCCGCACGGATATCCAGATCGACACCGTCGAACAGCGAAGCCTCCGTCTCGGCATGGCGAAACCCGAGATCGACCAGCGCGACCGATCCGCGAACCTCCCTCCGGTAGGGCGCCGGGCAAGCTGCGCCGCTCTCCCGCTCGGCCAGAGCGATCTCGGACAGTCTCTCCAGATGAAGCTGGATGATGCGATAATCAAACAGTCTTTCGATCAGCAGGACCGTTTTTCCGACGAATTGCTGCTTGTATGTCATGTAGGCAAATATCATTCCGACGCTGAATATTCCGTCCATCGCGAGGCGCGCTGCGATGTATACTGCGATGATTGCCTCAAGACCGAAGATCAGATCGTTCGCCGTCTTGAACCCGAGCTGCAGATTGGCGATGCGGACTTGCGCATTGGCGGCGATCGAGGCCTGAGACAGCCAGCGGCCCTCCCGCTCCCGCTCCGCGTGGGCCAGCTTGATGGCCTGCATGGCGCGCAGCGTGTCGATCACGGCCGATTCCTCGAAGGCGGCGGTCCGGATCCCCTCTTCGCTCCGCTCACGCAGCGGCCGGTAGAGCGCGAAACGCAACCCCGCGTAGCCGGCCAGGGCGGCGAGGGAGACCAGGGTGAGGAGCGGGCTGTACAGGAGCAGCATCAGCAGCGTGAGCGTCGCCATGACCCCGTCGAGAACGGCGGCGACCAAGCCCTCCGCAACCAGTTTGCGCACCGGCGCGACGGACGAGAGCCGCGACAGCACGTCACCGATGTGGCGCGTCTCGAAGAAGCGCAGCGGGAGATGCAGCAGGTGCCTGAAGAGGCGCGCTTCCACCTGCAGACCGAGCAGCGTCTGAAGCCGCAGGAGGACGAGCGACCTGAGTGACGCGATGGCGACGGTGACGATGACGAGGAGCGCGAAGCCGATCGCCAGGACCGTCAGCAGATCGACGTCGCCGCGCGAGATGGCCTCGTCGACGACCAGCTGGAGGTACAGCGGGCTGACGAGAGCGAAGAGTTCGAGCCCGAACGAGAGCAGCAGGATCTGCGCGAGGGTGCTCTTCAATCCCGGGGCGGGTCCGATCGCCTCGCGCAGGCCGAGCCTGCTGGCGTCCTGGCGCGGAGCGAACGCGGCGGTCGGCGTCAGTTCGAGCGCGACGCCGGTCACGTGGCGGGACGCGTCCGTGTGGGTGATCCTGCGTCGTCCGACCGCCGGGTCGAGCACGGTGATCCCACGCGAGGTCACCGCCTCCAGGACGACGAAGTGCGACATGTCCCAGTGGAGAACGGCCGGCAGGCGCAGCAGCTTGAGATCCGGGAGGTCGAAGCGGACGGCGCGGCTCGACAGGTCGAGGACGTGTGCGACATCCATGAGCTGCGTGAGCGTCGCACCGCGCGTGGAGATCGGGTGCCGCCGCCGCAGGGTGCCGAGGTCGATCCGATGGCCGAAGTGAGCGGCCACCATGCCGAGGCACGCGAGCCCGCACTCGGACGCCTCCGATTGCAGCAGCACCGGCGTGCGGCCGCGTCCACCCAGGATGCGGGCGAAGCCCAGCGTCACAGCCGCATCCGCTGGAGAGGGCTGAGAGCCCACTGCCACAAGGGCCGCTCGTCGAGGACGATGGCGGCCCGCAGCTGCATCCCCGGGTGCAGCGCGTGCCGCGTCGATTCGAGCACGACCTCCTGATGGTCGAGCACGACGGTGACGCGGTACGCCGCCTCGGCCAGCCTCATGGCGCCGACGAATTCGGGCGGGGTGAGCACCGTCCGGCTGACCGAGGCCACCCGGCCCGGCTGACCACCGAACTTCTGGTGGGGATAGGCCTCGTACAGGACCCGGACGGGAAGGCCGGGGCGGACGTGCCCGATCGCGCGTGTCGGCACGAGGAGCTGTGCGACCAGCTCGCCCTGCAGCGGCGCAAGGGAGAGCAGCGGCGCGGTCGGCGTGACCCAGCGGCCGGGCGAGGCCTGCAGGGCCGAGACGCGGCCGCCGGTCGGCGCGCGCAGCATGTAGGCTCGGCCGAGCTGCGCCTCCGTCAGGCGCTGCTCCACGTCGGACAGCTCGGCGGTCAGCGTCCGGATCTGCGCCTCCGTCACGGATGGAAGCTGGGCGAGCGCGTACTGGCTGTCCTGGCGCTTCGCTTCGAGAGTGACGATCTGCTGGCGCAGCGCGGCGGCGCTCTGCCGGGCGCCGAGATGCGCCTCGACCCAGCGGTCGTACTCGGACCGGGAGATGAACCCCCGATCCAGACTCGGCTTGAGTGCCTCCGCGCGCGTCGCGATGAGGTCGGCCCGCTCGATCTGAAGGCGGAGCTGAGCCTCGATCTCCCGCAGCTCGCGCTCGGCTCCACTCAGCCTCGCGGCGGTGCGCGTCTCCTCGATCCCCGCCCACTCGCGCTGCCGCTCGATCTGCTGCGCGAGGCGATCCCGCCTGGACGCGAGCAGCCGAACGGCGTCGACGCCCGCATCCGTCCCGGTCGCGGTCGTCTGCTCGGCTTCGATCGTCATCAAGGCGTCGCCGGCCTCGACCGACTGCCCCTCGGCGACGAACAGAGCCTTGACCGTGCCGGGGCGCATCGCGTGCACCGGGGCGATCCCGGACCGCGGCTCGAGATAGCCGGGAGCCACCTCCGTGCGGGCATACCGGAAGGGCAGCAAACCGACGCCGAGCGCCACGAGGATGGTCACGGCGAGCCATCCGAGACAGGGGATCAGGGACGATCGGAGCAGCAGCGGGGGAGACCAATGGCCGTGGTGCTGGGCCTCGACGGCTTCCTGGCGAAAGAGGGGTTGGGGTCGCATCGGGAAGCGCCGCGATCGAGCAAGCTCCTGCGGCCCAGGCTAGACCGGCCGTTCCAGGGCGACATCATCTCATCGGATGAGGCGGCCGATGGCGCCGGGTGGTTCACCCGCCGCCCTGCGGCTCGACGTTCGACCCGACCGGGCAGGCCTTCGCCACGCGGCAGGTCGTGCCGCCACCGGCCGCGGCCCACGCGGCGGAGGAGCTGCACCCGGCCATGCGCGGTCCCAGGACGGGCGTCACCACCCGCTCCCTCGCGCAGCACCCTTTCGGGCTAGTGCCGGAAAGACGCGCCGCCGGGCGGAACATTCGCCCGCGCGCCGGCGAACCGGATCGCGGACGGGGCGGCTCTCCTGCGGATGCCGCGCCGCCCATCGCAGCCGGGCGGGCCGGCCGCGGTCGGCCCGCCCGGGCACCGCCCCGCCGTCCCACCCCCGTAGGTATTAAGAGCAATCGCCCTAGCCCGGATGATCGATTGTCCGCAATGAGAGATTATTAGACACATTCTAGATACAGTTTGGGCAGTGGGAAGGATGATCCCATGCGTAAAAAAATCGCGATCACCGGGGCGGGCGGCTACATCGGCTCCATACTCGTCCAGCGATTGCTTGAGAACGATTTCAGTATCAAAGCCGTCGATATGTTCTTCTTCGGAGACGCGCCGCTGTCACGGCTTCGCGCTCATCCTTCACTTGAGCTGGTACGCCAGGACATCCGCTCGATCGAGCCCGAACTGTTCGAGGATTGCGACTGCGTCATCGATCTTGCTGCTCTTTCGAATGATCCGTCGGGCGATCTCGACCCCGAACTGACACGCTCGATCAACGAGCGGGGCCGGATGCGCACCGCCGCCGCCGCCGAGCGGGCCGGGGTGCGCCGCTACCTCTTCGCGAGTTCCTGCGCGGTCTACGGCGCCGGCCTGGAGATGAACCTCTCGGAGGAGGCGCCGCTGCGCCCGCTCACCGTCTACGCCCAGACCTGCGCGCGGGCCGAGGAGGCGGTGCTCGCCCGCAACGGCGCCCACTTCACGACCGCGGCCTTGCGCAACGCCACCGTCTTCGGCCTGTCGCCGCGCATGCGCTTCGACCTCGTGGTGAACCAGATGACGCTCAACGCCCACGAGAGCGGCCGGATCACCGTGGCGGGCGACGGCACGCAGTGGCGACCGCTCGTCCACGTCCGCGACGTCGCCGAGGCGTTCCTGCTCGCCCTCGGCGCCCCGCGGCAGGCCATCGGCGGCCAGGCCTTCAACATCGGCGCGGAGAACCGTCAGGTCATCGACATCGCCCGCTCGGTGAAGCGCGCCGTCGCGACCCCCTCCCTGATCACCTTCGCGCCGGGCGGCCCCGACCGGCGCGACTACCATGTCGCCTTCGGCAAGGCCGAGCGGACCTTCGGCTTCGTGGCGGACCGGACGATCGACGAGGCGGTCGCGGAGATCGCCCGGGCGATCCGGGCCAAGCGCCTGACCGACACGCCGACCTGCCACACGGTGAGATGGTACCGCGACCTCCTGAGCAGGCCCGGCCAGGGGCTGCGGCTCCCCGACCTGGTGCCGGTCGAAGCGCGGCTCCCCATCGCGGCCACCGCGTGACGGCCGGTTTCCGCGCCGCCCGGGAGTCCGCCCGATGATCCCCCCTGTGCAGGCTCCGGCCCGCCCCTCCGGAGCATCCGGTCCGGAGGGGCCGCTCGACATCCGCCACGTCGTGATCGCCGACACCGGCGGCTATCCCTCCGCCTCGAACGGGGTCCATCAGGTCGCCCGCTCGCTGGCTCTGGAACAGGCGCGCGCGGGCGATGCGCCGCGCATCGTCTTCGTGTCGAACGAGCCCGGCGGTTTCTCGGGGCCGCCCGGCATCCGGCTCGATCACGTGCCGCTCGCCGGGCCGACGCTCCGCGGCCGCCCCGTGACGCTCGCGCCCGCGAGCCGCGAGGCCCTGCTCGCCGGGGCGGGGCCGCGCACGGTGTTCCACCTCCACGGCGCCCGCCAGCCGCTCCTCGTCGGGCTGACCCGGCACCTGCGGGCGCGCGGCCTGCCCTACATCATCACGCTGCACAGCTGCTTCTCGCACCTGTTCGACCGCGACGGCCGGGTGAAGAAGCCGCTCGTCGCCCTCTACGTCACCCTCATGGAGCGCGCGGCCCTGCAGGGCGCGCGGTTCGTCCACGTCCTCACCGACCTGGAAGAGGCCGAACTCGGCCGGCTCGCGCCCCGCGCGCGGGCCCGCCTCATCCCGAACGGCGCCTTCTCCAGCTCCGGATCGGGGCGCCCGCCGCCGCCCGACCGGGCCGGCCCGCGCAGGGGCGAGCCGGTCTTCGGCTTCTGCGGGCGTCTCGCGGTCTTCCACAAGGGGCTCGACCTCCTGGTCGACGGGTTCGCGCTCCATTGCCGCCGCGGCGGCCGCGGCCGCCTCGTGCTGATGGGGCCGCGCGCCGACGATGAGGACCTGGCCGCGCGCGCCGCCGCGCTCGGCATCGCGGATCGCGTCACGGTCCTCGAACCGCGCTACGGCGCGGAGCGCGACGCGGTGGTGCGGGACTGGGACTTTTTCGCCATTCCCTCCCGGCTCGACCACTGGCCCACGGCCGCACTGGAGGCCGAGCTGCTCGGCGTGCCGGTCCTCGTCACCCGCGAGACAGGACTGCACGCGCTGGCGGTGCAGTACGGCGCGGGCCTGCTCGTCCCCGACCTGACGGCCGAGCAGGTGGCCGACACCCTGGCGGAGGCCGCGCGCATCGATCCGGCCCGCTGGCGGCAGATGTCGGCCGGTGCCTACCGCATGGCCTGCGAGGTGGCGGACTGGCACGTGGCGGCCGCGCGGGTCGACGCCCTCTACCGCGGGCTGCCGGAGCCCCGGGCCGGGATCCCGGTCAGCCTGCTCAGCCCCGCGGGCCTCGTCCGCCCGGCGCAATGCCGATGACCCGCCCGGACCTAAGCAGAACTGCCCGGGGCGATTCTGCTTAGGCTTTTGATATTGCATAATTTTTTCGTCGCCGAACCGGTGACCACTTCGGCGAATGATGCTTAGATCAGGGAGATCCCGCATGGCTGTTCCGTTCTACCGGCACGCTCTCTCGCCCGCCTGCGCCGAGCGCGTCGCCGGGGTGCTGGCGAGCCCGTTCCTGACGAGCGGCCCGCAGGGCGGGCGCGTCGAGGAGCGGCTGCGCGGCTTCTTCGGGGTGGCGCACGCGAAGCTCACGTCGAGCTGGACGCAAGGGGCCGTCGCGACGCTGCTCGCCCTGGAGATCGGGCCGGGCGACGAGGTGATCGTGCCCGCCATGACCTTCGCGGCGACGGCCAACGTGGTGCGCCTCGTCGGCGCCACCCCGGTCTTCGTCGATGTCGATCCGGCCACGCTCCTCATCGACCGCCGGCAGGTGGCCGGGGCGGTGACGCCGCGGACCCGGGCGGTGATCCCGGTGCATCTCTACGGCCAGATGGTCGACATCCCGGCCCTGCGCCGGGTGCTTCCCTCCTCCGTCCGGATCATCGAGGACGCAGCACATTGTTTCGAGGGCCGGCGCGACGGCCGGCGGCCCGGCCAGGACGGCGATGCGGCGATTTTTTCCTTCTACGCCACGAAGAACGTGACCTGCGGCGAGGGCGGGGCCGTCATCACGAACGACCCGGACTTGGCCGCGGCGCTGGTCCAGACGGTCCTGCACGGCATGTCGGCCGGCGCCGCCCAGCGCTTCCAGGGCGGCACCTACCGACACTGGGACATCGCCCGCCTCGGCACCAAGGCCAACCTGCCCGATCTCCTGGCGGTGCTGCTCGAACCGCAGATCGACGGGATCGAGGCGCAGCTCCCCCGGCGCGAGCGGCTCTGCGCCCGCTACGAGGCGGCGCTCGCCGGTACGCCGTTCACGTGGCCGGCGATCGAGCCCGGCGCCGTCTCGGCCCGCCACCTCTTCCCGATCCACGTGCCGGGCGGGCGGCGCGACGCGGTGCTGCAGGCCCTGGGCCAGGCCGGCATCGGCGCGACCGTGAACTACCGCAGCGTGCCCTGCCTCACCCTCTACGCCGCCTCCGGCACCATCCCCGACCTGCCGGTCTCCCGGGGCTGGGGCGAGGGCACGCTCTCGCTCCCGCTCTTCCCGGACCTGCGGGACGAGGAGCAGGACGAGGTGATCGCCGTCCTGCGCGACCAAGCCCTCGCCATCGAGGCGCCCGTCGCGCGGCAGCGGGAGGAGCCGGCGCTCGTTTGATACGATCGCCCCCCGATCGGTTCGGGAAGTAATTAAAGCGCGGGGAACCCCTCTCCCGTGCGGGAGAGGGGTTCCCCGCGTTCTCTTTACACGAACGGATCAACCGCAAACCTTATGACTGCCGGCCCACCGGGCCGAGCGAGGCTCGACCTGAGGACGCCCTCCGCGTCCTCCGCGGCCGCCTCTCGCGGGCTCCCGCCCGCGATGCCCTCCCCTGTCCGATCCTGTTTCGGCCTGCGCGCGTCGAGCGGCGTGGCCGACGCGCCGTGAACCCGCCGTGGCCGGACCCGCATCGCGGGCCGGAAGCCCACATGGGGTCGCGCGCGATCCGCATGAGATGATATCCAGCCCGCCGGGCGAATCCCCCGCCGCGCGCGCTCGCGGCCTCCCGCCCATTCTCCTATCTTATAAAAGATAGGGTTATCTTTACGCCTCCGGCTCGGATTGCTATGTCCGGAGCCGGTCCCGCCCGGACGCCGAGACGCCAGCGGCGCCAGGGCTGGACGACCCCGCCCCGCCCGGGGAATCCTGTCGCGAAAAACGCCCGCGCCGGGCGCGTCGGTGAATCCGGCACGGCCGCGCGGTCCGATCAGGACACGAAGCTCGCAACGACACCAACGCGGCCCGAGCCGCGACGTCAGGGAGGAGCGCATGGGCTTGAGCGAGCCGCTGCTGGAAGTCGATGGGGTCACGCTCCAGTACAAGACGCCGCATCACCTCATCACCGCGACCTACAAGGTCAGCTTCGATGTCCTGCGGGGCGACCGCTTCATCCTGCTCGGCCCCTCGGGCTGCGGCAAGTCCACGCTGCTGAAGGCGGTCGGCGGCTACATGGCGCCCACCGAGGGCGAGATCCGCCTGAACGGCAAGCCCGTCACCGCGCCCGGCCCCGACCGGATGATGGTGTTTCAGGAATTCGACCAGCTCCTGCCCTGGAAGACCGTGAAGCAGAACGTCGCCTTCGCGCTGACCGCGAGCGGGCGGGCCAGCGGCGCCGAGGCGCAGGACCGGGCGATGGCCACGATCGAGAAGGTCGGCCTGACGAAATTCGCCGATTCCTACCCGCACATGCTCTCGGGCGGGATGAAGCAGCGGGTCGCCATCGCCCGCGGCATGGCGATGGAGCCCGATATCCTGCTGATGGACGAGCCCTTCGCGGCCCTCGACGCGCTGACGCGGCGGCGCATGCAGGACGAGCTCCTGCGGCTGTGGGAGGAGCACCGCTTCACGGTGCTGTTCGTCACCCACTCGATCCCCGAGGCGATCAAGATCGGCTCGCGGATCCTCCTGCTCTCGCCCCATCCCGGCGAGGTGAAGGCGGAGCTCAACAGCGCCCGCGCCCCGGACGAGCAGCGGCACCTCGAGAGCCGCATCCAGCAGATGCTCTTCGCCGAAGAGATCGAGGAGGCCGAGAATGTCTAGCGCCGACCTGCTCGCGCCCGCCGCGCCCGCCCGCCCCGAGATCGTCCGCGACGCACGGGCGGCGCAGGGCGGCATGATCGTCGAAAAACCGCTCTCGATGCTGGAGCGGCTCTACAACCAGGCCTGGCTGCGCAAGCTCGTCATCCTGGTGGCGCTCGCCGGGATCTGGGAGATCTACGGGCGCTCCCTCGACAACGACCTCCTGTTCCCGACTTTCTCGGCGACGGTCGGCGCCTTCGCGCGCGGGATCGCGGAGGGCACGCTCCTGCTGCGGGCCTGGGGCTCGATCAAGGTCCTGCTGATCGGCTACGCCGCCGGCATCGTGCTGGCGACGCTGCTCACCGGCCTCGCCATGACCTCGCGGATCGGCACCGACTTCCTGGAGACCATGACGTCGATGCTGAACCCGCTGCCGGCGATCGCGCTCCTGCCGCTGGCGCTGATCTGGTTCGGCCTGGGCAACGGCAGCCTCGTCTTCGTGCTGGTGCATTCCGTCACCTGGGCGATCGCGCTCAACACCCATTCGGGCTTCCTGTCGGTGAGCCGCACCCTGACGATGGTGGGCCAGAATTACGGCCTCTCCGGCGCCGGGCTGATCCGGCAGATCCTGATCCCGGCGGCCTTTCCCAGCATCCTCACCGGCCTCAAGGTCGGCTGGGCCTTCGCGTGGCGCACCCTGATCGCCGCCGAGCTGGTCTTCGGCGTTTCCTCGGGCTCGGGCGGCCTCGGCTGGTTCATCTTCGAGAACAAGAACATGCTCGACATCCCGAACGTCTTCGCCGGCCTGTTCACGGTGATCATCATCGGGCTGATCGTCGAGAACCTGATCTTCCAGACGATCGAGCGCAACACGATCCGGCGCTGGGGCATGCAGGCCTGATCCGCGCGGCGGAGCTTCGGCTTCCCCGAGCGAAGCCGACATCCGCATCGCCAAGCGGCCCCTGGCGATCGATCGAACCTCGCTGAGCCAGGGGACCGCCGAACGCCCACGCCAGTCATGTATATGACAGAGGACAGTTGACAGGGGGCACCCCGACCGTATCCTCCCTCTCAAGAACGATTCAGAACTCCGCGACACGGGACGGAAACGCATGGCTAGCAACGGCTTGGCTGGTAAAGGCCTGCTTCGGCTGCTCGGGGCCGCGATGGTCGTCGCCGCGGGACTCTCGGGCGCACGGGCCGAGGTCGCGACCGTGCGCCTCGCCAAGCAGTTCGGCATCTCCTACCTGCCGCTCACCCTGATGGAGGAGGAGCGCCTGCTGGAGAAGCACGCCAAGGCGAAGGGCCTCGACATCAAGACGGAGTGGCTGCGCTTCACCGGCGGCTCGGGGATGAACGACGCGCTCCTGTCGGGCAACCTCGACCTCGCGGCGGGCGGCGTCGGCCCGATGCTGACCATGTGGGGCCGCACGCGGACCAACCTGAAGGTGAAGGGCGTCGCGGCCCTCAACGCGATGCCGCTGTGGCTGGTGAGCGTCAATCCGGCCGTGTCCTCGATCAAGGACTTCACGCCGAAGGACAAGATCGCGCTGCCCACCGTGAAGAGCTCGATCCAGGCCATCACCCTGCAGATGGCCGTTGAGAAGGCCTTCGGCCCCGGCGAGCAGAACAAGCTCGACGCGCTCACCGTGTCGATGGGCCACCCCGACGCGCAGACCGCGCTGCTCAGCGGGCGCTCCGAGATCACCGCCCATTTCGGCTCCTCGCCGTTCCAGGAGCAGGAGCTGAAGGACCCGCGGGCGCGCAAGGTCCTCGACAGCTACGACGTGCTCGGCGGTCCCCACACCTTCAACCTCGTCTGGGCGTCGAGCCGCTTCGTCACCGAGAACCCGACCGTCACGGCGGCCTTCCTGGCGGCGCTGGAGGAGAGCCTGAAGCTGATCCGCGACGACCCGTCCCGCGCCGCCGCGCTCTGGATCAAGGCCGAGAACGCCAAGCTCTCGCCAGGAGAGGCCGAGGAGATCATCCGCTCGCCCCAGAACGAGTGGACGACGCAGCCCAAGCGCATGCTCGACTACCTCGCCTACATGAACCGCATCGGCCTCGTCACCGCGAAGGCCGCCGACGAGGCCGAGCTGTTCCACGCAAGCCCCGCGGCGGGGCGCTGAGCATGACCGCCCCAGTAACCCCGGAAACCGTGACTCCGGAGGCCGTGCAGGGCTCGGCCCGCATGCTGGAGGTGCGGGTCCGGCGCGACGAGGGCTTCCAGGCCTTCGCGGTGGCGCGGCGGCCGAACCAGACCGTCCTCGACGTCGTCACCGAGATCCAGCGCGAGCAGGATCCGACGCTCGCCTACCGCTTCGCCTGCCGGGTCGGCATGTGCGGCTCCTGCGGCATGACCGTGAACGGCCGCCCGCGCTGGACCTGCCGCACCCGCGTCGCCGAGGCGGCGGACGGCGACGCGCTGGTGCTGGAGCCCCTGCGCAACCTGCCGGTGGTCAAGGACCTCGCCGTCGACATGGAGCCCTTCTTCGAGAAGTGGCGCCGCGCCCACGGCTACTTCGAGCCGGGCGAGGCGCCGCCGGCGGATTTCGCGGCGGTGCGGCCGGACGAGCCGGAGCGCCGCGAGGCCGATGCCGGCATCGAGTGCATCAATTGCGGCGTCTGCTACGCGGCCTGCGACGTGGTGGCGTGGAACCCGGACTATCTCGGCCCCGCCGCCCTCAACCGCGCCTGGACGCTGGTGAACGACGTGCGCGACCGCGGCCAGGAGGCGCGCCTCGCGGCCGTCGCAGGGGACGCCGGCTGCCATTCCTGCCACAGCCACATGAGCTGCACCGAGCACTGCCCGAAGGCGCTCTCCCCCACCTTCGCCATCGCCGGGCTGAAGCGCGAGACCGGCCGCGCTGCCCTGCGGCGCCTGTGGAGGAAGGCATGAGCCCCCTCCTCTACCTCGCCCAGCGCGCCACCGCCCTGATCCTCGCGCTCACGGTCGCGGTCCATCTCGGCACCATCCTGTACGCGGTGCGCGGCGGCCTCACGGCGGGCGAGATCCTGGCGCGCACGCAGGGCAACGGGGCCTTCCTCGCCTTCTACGCGGTGTTCGTGCTCGCCGCCGCGATCCATGCGCCGATCGGCCTGCGCAGCGTGCTGCGCGAGTGGACGGGCTGGCGCGGCCGCTCCCTCGACGTCGCGATGATCGCGCTCTCGGCCGTCATCGCGGTGCTGGGCCTGCGCGCGGCGCTGGCGGTCTTCCTCGCATGATCCGGCCCGCGCACCGCCGGCCCGGCTACGCCGCGGCCCTGATCCACCGCCTCTCGGGCGTGGCGCTGGCGCTCTTCCTGCCGATGCACTTCATCGCGCTCGGCACCGCGCTCCAGGGCGCCGACCGGCTGGAGAGTTTTCTCGGGCTCACCCACAACCTCGCGGTGCGCACCGCCGAATGGGGCCTCGTCTGCGCGCTCGCCGTCCACATGGCGCTCGGCCTGCGCATCCTGGCGATCGAGTGGCTCGCCTACCGCGAGCGCACCGCCCTCGTCGTCTCCGGCTGCCTCGCGACCTCGTTCGCGGTCGGCCTCCTCTTCCTCCTGAGCGCCTGAGCCGCCAGGCTCACCAACAAGCCCCGCCAACAAGGCCCGCCAACCTCTGGGGAGACCGGCATGGAGCTCGATCTGCACGAAGTCGAGGAGGTCTGCAGGGACCTCTACGTCCGCGCCCTCAAGATCCTGCCGCCCGACATCAAGGCCGGCTTCGCCGCCCTGCAGCGTCAGGAGACCAGCGCCACGGGCCGGGCCATCCTCGGCACCATGGTCGAGAACGTCGCGGTGGCCGAGCGCACCAACAACATCCTGTGCCAGGATACCGGCATCCCGATCTACAACGTGGTGATCGGGCGCGCGGTGAGCTTCGACGGGGCCGGGCTGAAGGCCGCCATCCGGCGCGGCTGCGAGCGGGCGACGAAGGAGTTTTCGCTGCGCTCCTCCGTGGTCCACCCGATCACCCGGCACAACGACCAGACCTCCTGCGGCATCCGCGTGCCGATCATCCACGTCGACTTCGACGAGACCGACGAGACCGTGGCGATCGAGATGATCCCGAAGGGCTCGGGCTCGGAGAACGGCTCGTTCCTGCAGATGCTGCTGCCCTCCGACGGCATCAACGCGGTCAAGCGCTTCGTCATCGACCGGGTGATCGACCTCGGCGGCCGGGTCTGCCCGCCCACCATCGTGGGCGTCGGCATCGGCGGCACCTCGGACCTGTGCATGCACCTCGCCAAGATCGCGGCGACGCGGCCCCTGCGCACGGCCTGCGCCGACCCGGAGGGCGCCCGCATCGAGGCGGAGCTGTCGCGGGCCGTCAACGAACTCGGCATCGGCCCGCAGGGGCTGGGGGGCCGGGCGACGAGCTTCGCGGTCCATGTCGAGGTGGCGGCGACCCACATCACCCAGAACCCGGTCGCCGTGAACATCCAGTGCCACTCGGCCCGCCGCGCCCGTGCGACGATCACGCCGGGCGGCATCGCCTTCGCCTGAGCGGACCGGTCCGCTCGGGCTCGTGTGGTTCCCATCCCGGTCGCGGCGGGTTGCGGCGGGGATGCAGAGGGAGGGCGCCATGGCCCATCACATCCTCGACATGCCGGTGGACGCCGACCGGGTGCGGGAGCTGCGCGTCGGCGACACCGTCACCCTGCGCCGCACCCTCTACGGCATCCGCGACGCCACCCTGATCCACATGTTCGACCGCGGCCGGCGCACCCGGCTCGACCTCCAGGGCCACGCGGTGATCCACACCGCCCCGAACGTCCACCGGGTGGAGCCCTCCCCCGAGGCGCCGGTCGGCTACGCGCCCTTCTGCATCGGCACCACCACCTCGATGCGGATGGAGCGCTTCACCGCCGACCTGATGCGCCGCGAGGGCGTGCGGATCATCATCGGCAAGGGCGGGATGGGGCCGCAGACCCAGGCGGCCTTCGCCGAGCAGGGCGGGGCCTACCTCGCCATCGTCGGGGGAGCGGCGGCGCTGGAGACCACCTGGATCGAGCGCATCGAGGATGTCGACCTCGACGACCTCCACCCCGAGAGCCTGTGGCGCTTCGCGATCCGCGATTTCGGGCCGCTCCTCGTCGGCATGGACGCCCATGGCGGCTCGCTCTTCGCCGAGGTGCAGCGGGACGTGGCGAGCCGGCGCGACGCGGTGATCGCCAGCCTGGAGGAGGCCCGATGAGCCTCGCGCGCACCGACACCGACATCCTGATCCTGGGCTCCGGCGGGGCCGGGCTGTTCGCGGCGCTCCACGCCAAGAAGATCGCCCCCGACCTCGACGTCACGGTCGCCGTGAAGGGGCTGCTCGGCAAGTGCGGCTGCACCCGGATGGTGCAGGGCGGCTACAACGTCGCGCTCGCCTCGGGCGACTCGGTCGAGCGCCACTTCATGGACACGATCGAGGGCGGCAAGTGGCTCAACAACCAGGCCCTCGCCTGGACCCTGGTGACCGAGGCGCAGGTGCGCATCCGCGAGCTGGAGAACGAGCTCGGCTGCTTCTTCGACCGCAACCCGGACGGCAGCGTCCACCAGAAGGCCTTCGCCGGCCAGACCTTCGACCGCACGGTGCACAAGGGCGACCTCACCGGCATCGAGATCATCAACCGCCTCGCCGAGCAGGTCTGGCGCCGCGACGTGCGCCGGCTCGAAGACCACCGCGCCCTGGAGCTGATCCCGGCCGCGGACGGCTCGGGCCTCGCGGGCGTGCTGATGCTCGACATGCGCAGCGGGCTGCCGCTCCTCGTGCGCGCCAAGGCGGTGCTGCTCGCCACCGGCGGCGGGCCAACCATGTACCGCTACCACACGCCGTCCGGCGACAAGACCTGCGACGGGCTCGCCATGGCGCTGCGGGCCGGCCTGCCGCTGCGCGACATGGAGATGGTGCAGTTCCACCCTACCGGCCTCCTGGCCGGCACCGGCACGCGCATGACCGGGACGGTGCTGGAGGAGGGCCTGCGGGGCGCGGGCGGCTGGCTCCTCGACGCCACCGGCGAGCGGTTCATGCAGGCGGTGGACGAGCGGGCCGAGCGGGCCACGCGCGACATCGTCAGCCGGTCGATCCTGCGCCGCATCCGGGAGGGCTTCGCGAGCCCGAACGGCGGCGTCTACATCCAGATGAGCCATCTCGGCCCGGACAAGGTCCGCCGCAACTTCAAGGGCATGGTCGAGCGCTGCGCCGATTGCGGCTTCGACCTCGCGGGCGGGCGCGTCGAGGTGGTGCCCACCGCCCACTACATGATGGGCGGGGTCGCCTTCGAGGTGGATTGCCGCACGGCTCTGCCGCGCCTGTTCGCGGCGGGCGAGGACACGGGCGGCGTGCACGGGGCCAACCGGCTCGGCGGCAACGGCGTGGCGAACTCGACGGTCTTCGGCGGGCTCGCCGGACAGTCGATGGCCCGCGCGGTGCCGCGGGCGGGCGCCCACGCCGAGCCCGACCGGGCCGCGATCGAGGCCGGCCTCGCGCGGGCCTTCGGGCCGCTCGGGCGCCCGTCCGGCGATCTGGAGGCGATCCGCGAGGCGCTCTACGGGACGATGTGGGACGATGTCGGCATCCTGCGCGACGCGGCGGGCCTGTCGCGCGCCATGGCCACCCTCGACGGCCTCGCCGAGGCGGTCGGGCGCGCCGGCGCCCCGGACGGCGACCGGCGCTACAACCTGACCTGGATGGACCGGCTCAACCTCGAGAACCTGATCCTCGTCTCGAAAACCATCTGCGCGGCGGCGCTCGCCCGCACGGACAGCCGCGGCGCGCATTTCCGCGAGGATCACCCCGAGACCTCGGACCTCGACACCTCGCACTACACGGTGGTGCGCCAGTCGAGCGACAACCAAGCGGGCGACGACCTCGCGGTCTCCCTCGAACCGGTGCACTTCACCCACGTGCGGCCCGGCCGCTCGCTCCTCGACGCCGCGGCCTGAAGGCCGCCCGCTCCTCGACGGGAACCCTGCATGGACAGCCTGCGCGGTGCCGACATCGTGGCGAAGGGCCTGGAGCGCCTCGGCGTCACCCGGATCTTCACCCTGTCCGGCAACCACATCATGCCGGTCTTCGACGCGCTGCTCGCCACCGGGATCGCGGTCGTGCACGCCCGGCACGAGGCGGCCTGCGTGCACATGGCCGATGCCTGGGGCCGGCTGACCGGCGAGCCCGGCGTGGCCCTGGTGACGGGCGGCCAGGGCCACGCGAACGGCGCGGCCGCCCTGTTCACGGCGCTCGCCGCGGAATCGCCGGTGCTGCTCCTCTCGGGCCATGCCGGGCTCGGCGAACTCGGGCGCGGCGCCTTCCAGGAGATGGCCCAGGCCGAGATCGCCCGGCCGATGACCAAGGCCTCGTGGACCGCCACCTCTGTGGCCGCGCTCGGCCCCGATCTCGCGCGGGCGTGGCGCCTCACCCGCGAGGGGCGGCCCGGCCCGGTCCATCTGAGCCTGCCCGTCGACCTCTTGGAGGCCCGGGTGCCGGCCGATTCCGTGCGGCTGCCTGACGCCGGGCCGCCTCCCGCCGCCACGCCCGATCCGGCCCTGGTCGCGGCCATCCTCGAACGGCTTGCCCGGGCCGAGCGGCCGCTCGTCCTGTGCGGCCCGGCCTCGTGCGATCCCGCCGGCCGCGCCGCCATGGCGGCACTCGAGGAGCGGATCGGCGTGCCGGTGATCGGGATGGAGAGCCCGCGGGGCCTCAACGACCCGAGCCTCGGCGCCTTCGCGCCGGTGCTGGCGCGCGCCGACCTCCTCGTGCTCGCGGGCAAGCCCCTCGACTTCACGCTGCGCTTCGGCGATGCGCCCGCCGTGGCGCCGGACTGCCTCTTCTGCGTCGCCGATCCGGATCCGGCGCTGCTCGGCCGTGCCCCGCCCGAGCGCCTCGTCGCCTCCGGCCTCGCCGAGGCGCGCCCGCTCCTGGCCGCACTATGCGCGGCGGGCGCGCCGCACCCGGCGACGTCCTGGCTCCAGGAGGTCCGGGAGGCCCTGGCCTTCCGTCCGGCGGCCTGGACCGAGGCGCGGGGCACGCCCGGGCGTCTGCACCCGGTGGAGCTGTGCCGGGCGGTCGATGCCTTCCTGGCCCGCCATCCGGAGGGCACGCTGATCTGCGACGGGGGCGAGATCGGACAATGGCCGCAGGCCCTGGTCCGGGCGCGGCGGCGCCTCGTCAACGGCGTCTCGGGCACGATCGGCGCCTCGCTGCCCTTTGCCATCGCGGCCCGCGCGGCGCATCCCGACGCGCCCGTGGTCGCGGTGCTGGGCGACGGCACCTTCGGCTTCCACATGGCGGAGTTCGACACGGCGCTCCGCTACGGCCTGCCCTTCATCGCGGTGGTCGGCAACGACGCGCGCTGGAACGCCGAGTACCAGATCCAGCTGCGCCAGTACGGCCCGGAGCGCGCGCGCCACTGCGACCTCCTGCCGAGCCGCTACGACGCCGCCGTGGCGGCGCTCGGCGGCTTCGGCGCCCTGGTGACCTCCGCCGACGACCTGCCCGCGGCGCTCGATGCGGCCCATGCGAGCGGCAGGCCGGCCTGCGTGAACGTGATGATCGACAGCGCTCCGGCCCCGGTGATCCGCCGGCCGGGGTGAGGCGCTGGCTTAGAGCACCGCCCGATCGCGCTGCGATCGGGCGGTGCTCCAAGCCTTTGACTTGCCGTATTTTCTGCGACGAACCGGGATCCACTTCGTCGGAAAATGCTCTAGGCCCGCTTCGGGGGAGGACGAGATGCGCAGACGGGAGGTTCTCGCGGCCGCCGCCGCGGCGCTGGTTCCGGGGATCGGCGGGGCGCGGGCCGAGATCGGCGAGGTGCGCATCGCGCGCCAGCCGAGCCTCGGCCATCTCCCGCTGATGATCATGGAGGAGCAGGGCCTGCTCCAGAAGGCCGCCGCAGCGCGGGGCCTGCCCAGCCTCGTTCCCCGCTACGTCACGCTGGCGGGCGGCGCGGCGATGAACGACGCGCTCCTCTCGGGCTCGATCCAGTTCGCGGCCGGCGGCGTGCCGCCCCTGGTGCTGCTGTGGTCGAAGACCGAGGGGACGGGCCTCGCCGTCAAGGGCGTGGCGGCCATGAACGCCATGCCGCTCCTGATGAACACCCGCAACCCGGCGATCCGCTCGCTCGCGGATTTTTCCGACCGGGACAAGATCGCGCTGCCGGCCGTGAAGGTGTCGGTGCAGGCGATGTTCCTGCAGATGGCCGCCGAGAAGGAACTCGGGGAAGCGCGCCGCCACGACCTCGACCGCCTCACCGTGACGCTCTCGCACCCCGACGGCATGGCGGCGCTCCTGTCGGGCGGCGAGGTCACGGCGCATTTCACCGCGGCGCCGATCCAGGAGCTGGAACTGCGCCATCCGGGCATCCGCACGCTGCTGAACACCTACGACATCCTGGGGGAGCCCTCGACCTTCAACGTGGTCTGGGCCTCCTCGGCCTTCGTGGAGGCCAATCCCCTTCTCTACGCGGCCTTCACGGCGGCCCTCGACGAGGCGGTGGGCGCGATCAACGCCGACCGGCGGGCGGCGGCCGCATCCTACGTGCGGCTTGCCCGGGACGCGAGCGACGTCGGGCTGATCGCCCAGATCCTCGACGACCCGCAGGTGCGCTTCACCACGACCCCGCAGGCGATCGGCCGCTACGCCGACTTCATGGCGCGCACCAAGACGATCCGCCGCCGCCCCGGGAGCTGGAAGGACCTCTTCTTCGCCAACCTGCACGACCGGCCCGGCAGCTGAGCGCCCTCAATGCAGCAGGGCCGGCAGCGCCAGCGCCGTGGTGGTGAGCCCGATGGCCGCGAGCAGCGCCAGGACGAGCGTGCGGAACCGCGCCTGATCGATGCGCGCGAACAGCGACAGGCCCGCGAGCACGCTCACCAGCACCACCGGGACCGCCAGGACGAGGTCCTGCACCAGGGCGGCGGGGAGAGGATCGACCAGGACGAGGATCGCCAGGGCCCAGACCTGGAGCACCAGCGTGAAGGATTGATAGATCGCCCGCTGCGTGGGGGGGTCCCCNACGAGGTCCTGCACCAGGGCGGCGGGGAGAGGATCGACCAGGACGAGGATCGCCAGGGCCCAGACCTGGAGCACCAGCGTGAAGGATTGATAGATCGCCCGCTGCGTGCGCGGCTCCCAGCCGCGCACGAGGCTCCAGGCGGTGGGCAGCGCCCCCGACAGGCCCGCGACGCCGCCCAGCACGCCGCCGAGGAAGCCGACCGCGCCGTCGCTCCAGGCATTGCCGAAGCGCACCCGGTAGCCGGCGCCGAGGAGCGCGACGAGCAGGCTGTAGAGGATCAGGAAGCAGCCGATCCCCGCCTTGATCAGGTTCGGATCGAGCCCGTGCAGCAGCACGACGCCGAGCGGCGCGCCCGCGAGACCGGGCAGGATCATCACCAGCGCGGTGCGGAGCGGGGGCCGCGCGCGCAGGCGCAGGAGCGAGATCGCCTGCGAGAGGATGCTGCACACCAGCACCAGCGCCGTCGCCTCCGCGGGCGGGCGCAGCATCAGGAGCGTCCCGGAGGCGACGAGGCCGAAGGCGAAGCCGGTCAGGCCGGAGATCAGGCCGGCGCTCCCCAGGCACAGGACGAGCAGCAGCGTCTCGCTCACGGCCCGCCCCCTCCCCTTCTGCCGCGCGGCGTGAAAGCCGCTCCGCCACGCGAGATCCCGTGGGTCTTTTATAAGAGTGGGCCGGCAGCGCCAATCCAAACTTGCATCCCGGAACGGAAAGGGGTTGTCTCCGTGCAGGACCCCTGGCCGCAGACCGCATTTCGAGCCGTCCGGCGTTGACAGGCACTGTATCTGTTATCTTATACAAGACCGTTCGTCGCGGCCACGTCCGCGCAGGAGGAGCTTCGCCATGAGCAGTCAGGCCGCATCGGGCGGGGGGCGGACCCACCCCCACCTTCTCGCCCACAGCCCCCTCGACAACGTCGCGGTGGCGGTGGTGGAGGGGCTGGCGGCCGGCACGGCCGCCTTCGGCGTCATCACGGAAGACAACTCGACCTTCGAGGTCGCGGTCCGGCACGACATCCCGATCGGCCACAAGGTCGCGCTCACCGACCTCAAGGCCGGCGACACCGCGGTCAAGTACGGCCAGGACATCGGCAAGGTGATCCAGCCCGTCGCCAAGGGCGAACACGTCCATGTCCACAACGTCAAGACGAAGCGCTGGTGAGGTGACCATGTCCGCGACCCAGTCCATGCTCCCGCACGAGATCGCCACCCCCTTCGTCGGCGGCGCTCCCGATCAGCTCGCCACCCAGGCCCTGCCGCCCGTCCGCGCCTCGGCCGATTACCGCAACGCCACCTTCACGGGCTGGCGGCGCGAGAACGGCCGGGTGGGCGTGCGCAACCACGTGGTGCTGCTGCCCCTCGACGATCTTTCCAACGCCGCCTGCGAGGCGGTCGCCAACCTCGTCAAGGGCACGATGGCCCTGCCGCACGCCTACGGCCGGCTGCAGTTCGGCGAGGATCTCGAGCTGCATTTCCGCACCCTGATCGGCATCGGCTCGAACCCGAACGTCGCCGCCGTGGTGGTGATCGGCATCGAGGATCAGTGGACCAACCGGGTCGTCGAGGGCATCGCCAAGACCGGCAAGCCGGTGGTGGGCTTCGGCATCGAGGGCCACGGCGACATCGCGACGATCGCCCGCGCGAGCTACCAGGCGAAGCGCTTCGTGCAGTGGGCGACCGAGCTGCCGCGGGAGGTCTGCCCGATCGCGGACCTCTGGGTCTCGACGAAGTGCGGCGAGTCCGACACCACCACCGGCCTCTCCTCCTGCCCCACGGTCGGCAACCTCTACGACAAGCTGATCCCGCTCGGCATCTACGGGGTCTTCGGCGAGACCTCCGAGATCACCGGCGCCGAGCATCTCTGCCGCGAGCGCGCCGCCTCGCCGGAGATCGCCGACAAGTGGTTCACGATGTGGAAGGCCTACCAGGACGACGTGATCGAGGCGCACAAGACCGACGACCTCTCGGATTCGCAGCCCACCAAGGGCAACATCGCGGGCGGCCTCACCACCATCGAGGAGAAGGCGCTCGGCAACCTGGAAAAGATCGGCCACACCTGCCGGTACATCGACGCGCTCCAGCCCGCCGAGGCGCCGGCCCGGGGTCCCGGCCTCTACTTCATGGACACGTCCTCGGCCGCGGCCGAGTGCGTGACCCTGATGGCGGCGGCCGGCTACGTGGTCCACACCTTCCCGACCGGCCAGGGCAACGTCATCGGCAACCCGATCGTCCCGGTGATCAAGATCACCGGCAACCCGCGCACCGTGCGCACGATGGGCGAGCACATCGACGTGGACGTGACGGGGGTGCTCACGCGCGAGATGACGATCTCCCAGGCGGGCGACGCGCTCATCGACATGGTGGTGCGCACCGCGAACGGCCGCCTCACCGCCGCCGAGGCGCTGGGCCACCGCGAGTTCGTGATGACGAAGCTCTACCGTAGCGCGTGAGCGGAAGCGCGCCGGATCGAGGTCATCACCGCTCGGGAGCCAGGCGCGGGCAACGCGGGACCCCCTCTCCCGTGCGGGAGAGGGGCAGGGGTGAGGGTCCCGGGAGGGAGCCGCAGTGAAGCGTGGTGCGTGGTGAGGGGAGCGGAACGGTTCAGGGCTAATCGCTGAACGTTGTGCTGGTAGCGGCAACGTTCCGGATCCTTGCTGCACCCTCCCAGGACCCTCACCCCTACCCCTCTCCCGCACGGCAGGGCAATCGCATATGGAAATGGTGTTCTCTCACTCCGCCATGCCAAGAGGAATTTCCACTCTTCCCAGCGGGGCATTCCCACGACGGGTCTGCACCCAACTCAGGCCCGAGAGAACAAAATTCTCATATGCGATAGCCCTGCCCGCACGGGAGAGGGGATCCCGCGTTGCCCGCGCTTTTCCATTGGCGTGTGAAGAGAGGGGATTCCGCGCGTGACGACATCGGACGGGGCAGCGAGCGCATGAAGGTCGTCATCAGCGAGTTCATGGACGAGGCGGCGATCGCCGCCGACCTGTCGGGCTTCGAGACCCTGTACGATCCGGGCCTCGTGGATCGCCCGGAGGCGCTGCGGGCGGCGCTCGCGGGGGCGGATGCGCTGATCGTGCGCAACCGGACGCAGGTGCGCGGCGACCTTATCGCCGGCGCGCCCGGCCTCAAGGCCGTGGGCCGGCTCGGCGTCGGCCTCGACAACATCGACCTCGACGCCTGCCGGGCGCGCGGGATCGCCGTCTACCCGGCGACGGGCGCCAATGACCAAGCGGTGGCCGAGTACGTGATCGCCACGGCGATGCTGCTCCTGCGCGGCGCCTACGGGGCGACCTGGGCGGTGGCCGATGGCGCGTGGCCGCGCAACGCCCTGATGGGCCGGGAGATCGCGGGCAAGCGCCTCGGCCTCGTCGGCTTCGGCGCCATCGCCCGCGAGACCGCCCGGCGCGCCGCCGCCCTCGGGATGAGCCTTGCGGCCCACGACCCGTACCTCGCCCCCGACGACGCGGCGTGGCGGCTGGCCGACGGCCCCGTCGAACCGCAACCGCTCGACGCCCTCCTGGCCGAGAGCGACGTCGTCTCGCTGCACGTGCCGCTCACGCCCGAGACCCGCGGCCTGATCGGCGCGGACCGGATCGCCCGGATGCGCCCGGGCGCGATCCTGATCAACGCCGCCCGCGGCGGGATCGTCGACGAGGCGGCGCTGGCCGAGGCCCTGCGCGCGGGCCGGCTCGGCGGCGCGGCCCTCGACGTCTTCGACCGGGAGCCCCTCGACGCGGATGCGGGCGCGGTCTTCCGGGACGCGCCGAACCTGATCCTGACGCCGCACATCGCGGGCGTGACGACAGAATCGAACGAGCGCGTCTCCGCGCTCATCGCCCGGGCGGTGCGCCGCCACCTCACGGAGGGCTGATGCCGATCCTCTCGCTTCCGGCCGCCCGGGATCTGGCGGAAGGCGCCCTGGTCCGCTGCGGCACCGCGCGCGCGGCCGCCGCCAGCACCGCGCGGGCGCTCGTCGACGCCGAGGCCGACGGGCTCAAGGGCCACGGCCTGTCGCGCCTGCCCGCCTACGCGGCGCAGGTGCGCAGCGGCAAGGTGGCGGGCGAGGCGGTTCCGGCCGTCACGCGCCCGCGCCCGGGGTTGCTCGCCATCGATGCCGCCCACGGCTTCGCCTATCCGGCCCTCGACGCGGCCGTGGCGGGCCTGCCGGAGGCGGCGCGGGCGCAGGGCATCGCCGCGGCGGGCATCCGCCGCTCGCACCATTGCGGCGCCGCGGGCCGGCCGGTGGAGGCGCTGGCCGCGGAGGGGCTGGTGGCGCTGCTCTTCGCCAACACCCCGGCCGCGATGGCTCCCTGGGGCGGCGCGACGGCCGTGTTCGGCACGAACCCGATCGCCTTCGCCTGCCCCCTCCCCGACCGGCCGCCGATCGTGGTCGACCTCTCGCTCTCGAAGGTCGCGCGCGGCACCATCATGGCGGCCCGCCAGCGCGGCGAGGCGATCCCGGAGGGCTGGGCGCTCGACGCGGACGGACGCCCCACCACCGACCCGGCCGCCGCGCTCAAGGGCACGATGGTGCCCCTCGGCGACGCCAAGGGCACGGCGCTCGCCCTGATGGTGGAACTCCTGGCCGCCGGGCTCACCGGCGGGCGCTTCGCCGCCGAGGCGAGTTCCTTCCTCGACGCCGAGGGCGAGCCCCCCGGCACCGGGCAGCTCCTGATCGCCCTCGACGCCGAGGCCTTCGGTCCGGGCGCGCTGCGGCGCTTCGGGGCGCTGGCGGAGGCGATCACCGCCCAGGACGGCGCCCGCCTGCCCGGTGCGCGGCGGCTGGCGCTGCGCGCCCGGGCCGCCGCCGAGGGCGTGGAGATCCCGGATGCGCTCCTGGCCGAGATCCGCGCGCTCGCCGCGCCGGACGGCGCGCCGCGCGAGCATCGGCTGTGAGGCGCCAGGACCGCACGATCGCCGCGGGCGGGGTCCTCGGCGCCAACGGGGAGCACACGACCGTGCCTCACGCCGATGTCACCGCATCGCGCACGCTCGAGGATCTGCGCCGGGACGAGACGAGACGGCCGGGTCCGGGCCGGGCGATCGAGACCGCGCGCAGCGAGAGCGTGGGCTTCCGGCCGCTCTACCGGCAGGTCTACGACACGCTGCTGCGCCGGCTCGCCGACGCGGTGTGGCAGCCCGGCCAGATGCTGCCGAGCGAGGGGCAGCTCGCCGCCGAACTCGGCGTCAGCCAGGGCACGGTGCGCAAGGCGCTCGACGCGCTCACCGCCGACAGCCTGCTGGTGCGCCGCCAGGGCCGCGGCACCTTCGTGGCCGAACACGACGACAAGCAGAGCGTCTTCCGCTTCTTCAAGCTGCAGCCCGACGCCGGGGGCGGCGGCATCCCCGACAGCCGCGTGGTGTCGATCACCGAGGGCACGGCGAACGGCGACGAGCGCGAGCGCCTCGACCTCGCCCGCACGGCCCGGGTCCTGCGCATCGAGCGCCTGCGGTCGGTCGCGGGCAGCCTGTGCGTGTTGGAAACGATCAGCCTGCCGACCGGCCTGTTTCCGGGCATCGCCCAGATGCCGATCCCCAACACCCTCTACAGCCTCTACGCGACCCGGTTCGGGATCACCATCGCCACCGCCCGGGAGCGGCTGAAGGCGATCCTGCTGCCCGCCCGCGAGGCGGCGCTCCTAGAGACCGCCGCGGGCGCGCCGGCCCTGGAGATCGACCGCGTCGCCGTCGACTTGGAGGAGCGCCCGGTGGAGTGGCGCCTGTCGCTCTGCCTGACGCAGCAGGTGCATTACCTCTCGGTCCTGCGCTGAGCCGGCGGCCGGCCCCGTGCCCGATCGGGGGCGGCCCGTTCCACACTCGAGGCGGATGGGGGACGACGCGTCCCCACGCCACCCGGACCTTGCGATGACGACGAAAGCATCCTCAGAGGAGGCGCCGCGCGACGCCGCAGCGGGGACGACGGCGGAGCAGTCCTCGACGCTGCCGGGCATCCTCCTGTGCGTCGCCATCACGGCGGTCGCGGCGGGCCTGCAGGCGATCGAGGAGCACAGCCTCGGGCACCCCTACGTCGAGGCGCTGGTGATCGCGATCCTGATCGGCATCGCGGTGCGCACCGCCTGGCAGCCCGGCGCGCGCTTCCGGCCCGGCATTGCCTTCAGCGCCAAGCAGCTGCTCGAGATCGCGGTGGCCCTGCTCGGCGCCTCGATCAGCCTGCAGGCGATCGTCGCCTCGGGCGGGGCGCTCATCGCCGGCATCGTCGCCACCGTCGTGGCCGCCATCGCGGCGAGCTACGGCATCTGCCGCGCCCTCGGCCTGCCCGCCCGCATGGCGATCCTGGTCGCCTGCGGCAACGCCATCTGCGGCAACTCCGCCATCGCGGCGGTGGCGCCCGTCATCGGCGCCGAGGCGCGCGACGTCGCGGCGGCCATCGCCTTCACGGCGGTGCTCGGCGTGCTGGTGGTGCTCGGCCTGCCGCTCCTGATCCCGCTCGCCGGCCTGTCCGAGCACCAGTACGGCGTGCTCGCCGGCCTGACCGTCTACGCGGTGCCGCAGGTGCTCGCCGCCACCGTGCCGGTGGGGCTGCTCAGCACGCAGGTGGGCACGCTGGTCAAGCTGGTGCGGGTGCTGATGCTCGGCCCCGTGGTGGTGCTCTTCTCGCTCATCGCCCCGCACCTGCCGGGCGCCCGGCCCGCCGCCGGGCGGCCGGGGCTCACCAAGCTGGTGCCGGGCTTCATCCTGGGCTTCCTGGCGCTCGCCGGGCTGCGCTCGCTCGGGCTGGTGCCGGATGCGGTGGCCTGGCCGCTCACCAAGGTCGCGGCGCTACTCACCGTGGTGTCGATGGCCGCGCTCGGCCTCGGCGTGGACGTGCGGGTCCTGGCCCGCGTCGGCGGACGGGTGACGCTCGCGGTCACGGGCTCGCTCGTCCTGCTGCTCGCGATCAGCCTCGGCCTGATCCGTGCGCTGGGGATCACGTGATCCCCCGTTCGGCCTTCGCATGACGCGGGATCCCTTCTCCCGTGCGGGAGAAGGGTAGGGATGAGGGTCCCGGGAGGGGGCCGCAGTGAAGCGCTGCGCGTGGTGAGGGGAGCGGAAGGGGTCAGGATCAAGCACAAGGCGTGGTGCTGGCAGCGGCGGCAGCGTCCCGCCTTCTTGCGGCCCCCTCCCGGGACCCTCACCCCTGCCCCTCTCCCGCTCGGGAGAGGGGTTCCCGCGCTCCCCGCGCCAGCCGATCCCCCGGAGGGATCACGCCGCCAGCGCGTAATCCTGCGGCGCCTCGGCGGCCATGAACTGAGCCCGGGCGAGCTCGGCGAAGCGGCCCCCCTCGGCCACGAGGTCATCGAACGTCCCCGCCTCGACGATGCGGCCGTGGTCGAAGACCAGGATGCGGTCGGCGTTGCGGATGGTGGCGAGGCGGTGGGCGATCACGAAGGTGGTGCGGCCCTCCATCACCGCCTCCAGGGCGCCCTGGAGCTTGCGCTCGGTGGCGGCGTCGAGCGCGCTCGTCGCCTCGTCGAGGATCAGCACCGGCGGGTTCTTGAGCAGCGCCCGCGCGATCGAGAGCCGCTGGCGCTCGCCGCCCGAGAGCGAGCGCCCGCGCTCGCCGATCACCGTGTCGAGCCCGTCGGGCTGGCGCGCCATGAAGTCGCCGGCCTGCGCGCGCTCCAGGGCGTCGAGCATCTCGGCATCGGTGGCGTCCGGGCGGCCGACCTGCAGGTTCTCGCGGATCGAGCGGGCAAACAGCATCGGCTCTTGGAAGACCACGCCGATGTTGTGCCGCAGCGAGGCCACCGAGAGGTCGCGGATGTCCTCGCCGTCGACCCGCACGGTGCCGGTCTCGGGATCGAAGGCCCGATGCAGCAGGCTCAGCGTCGTGGACTTGCCCGACCCGGTGGTGCCGACCAGGGCCACCGTCTCGCCGGGCTTCACCGTGAAGCTGATCCCGTCGAGGGCGCGGCGGCGGCCGTCATACGAGAAGGTCACCTCGTCGAACGTCACCTCGCCCGCGAGCCGCGCCACCGGCTTAGCGTGCGGCCGATCGCGCACGGCCGGCACCGTGTCGAGGATGTCGAAGAATTCCTGCATCTTGGGGGCCTGCATGAACAGGCCGTTGACGAAGGAGACGACCTGATCGAGGCGCCCGACGAGGAGCGTCGCGAGGCTCATGAAGGAGACCACATCGCCGACGGTGGCCTGCCCCCGGAAGTGCAGCGCGAGGCCCGCGACGAAGATCGCCGTCATGGTCAGGGTCGCGGAGGCGCGGGTCGCCACCGCCGCGAGCGCCCACCACGACAGGACCGGGGTCTGCGCGGTGAGGAGGTCGCGGATGATGCCGTGCATCGCCTCCTTCTCGGCCTTGGCCCGCGTGAAGGACTGGATCACCGCGACGTTGCCGAGGGCGTCCGAGGCGTGCGCGGCGAGGCCCGAATGGTAGTGCTCCACCGCGCCCTGGAGCGTCTCGGTCCGGCGCAGCACGTAGGTGGTGAGCGCCGTGAAGACGAGGACGAGCACGACGAGGATCGAGCCGAGCTGCCAGTTCAGGAAGAGGGTCAGCGGCAGCAGCACGGTGAGCGAGACGATCGCCGCGCAATGGTCGCGGAAGAAGCCGAGCCACAGCCACGCCATGCCGTTCGAGCCCTCCAGCATCGCCTTGAGCACCCGACCCGAATGGTTGGCGGAGTGGAAGGCGAGCGGCAGGTCGAGCACGTGCTCGAAGTAGTTCGCCATCACGCCCAGGCGGCGGCGATGGGCGAGCCGGTCGGCGTGCAGCGCGATCAGGACGCCGGCCGCGATCGAGAACAGGCCGAACCCGACCCAGGCGGCGACGAGGATCATCAGATCGGCGTAGCCCGCGTCACCCACGCGCGCCGGCAGGCGGGTCACGCGGTCGATGATCTTCCCGAACAGCACCGGCTCGGCGAAGGCCGCCGCGGCGAGCGCGATGTTGGCGCCCGCGAGCAACCCGCCGAGCCGCAGATCGGGTCCGAGCTGGCCCATGACCCGCGCGTAGAGCCTGAACAGCCGCATGGTGAACTCCGAAACCCCTCGGCGCAGGTCATCTCACGGACCTGTCGCGTCCCTTAGACCTCGGTGGGGCGGCGCCGCGCGCCGTCCTCCTACCGCCCTGATCTGATGCCCGATTCTGCCTGAACGGCGCATGACGGGAAAGGCGGCGCCGGGGCGATTTCGGCCGGTTTTTACCCTTCGTTGACCCTGCGGCCCGTAACCTGGGGAAGCCCGGGGCGCGCGAACCGGGCGACGAGGGTTCGACAGGGTCATGGATCTCGCAACCGGCCTCGGCCTCATCGGCGGCATCGCCGTCGTCGTCGTCCTGATCATGATCGACGGCGGCAACTTCGCCGCCTACTTCGACAAGCACGCGGTGATCGTGATCTTCGGCGGCGCCACCGCCGCCACCATGCTGCGCTTCCCCTTCTCGGTGATCATGCACGGCGTGCCGATGGGCCTGCGCTACGCCTTCAGCATGCGCTCGGTGAAGCCGCGCGAGCTGATCGAGGAGATCACCAAGATCGCCGAGGTGGTGCGCAAGTCCGGCCCGATGGCGCTCGAGACCATGGAGATCTCGGACCCGTTCCTGGCCCAGGGCGTGCGCTACATCGCCGACGGCTACGACCGCGAGTTCATCCGCGACACGATGGAGCGCGACCGCGACAACTTCCTGATGCACCTCGACGAGGGCTCGAAGGTGTACCGCGCCTTCGGCGACTGCGCCCCGGCCTGGGGCATGATCGGCACCATCCTGGGCATGGTGACGATGTTCGCCAACATGTCCGACCCCTCGAAGCTCGGCCCCGCGATGGCGACCGCGCTGCTCGCCACCCTCTACGGCGCGCTCATCGCCAACATGATCACGCTGCCGATCGCCGACAAGCTGCACGTCAAGCTGGAGGAGGAGGACGTCTCGCGCTCGCTCATCATCGACGGGATCCTGCTGATCCGCGACTCGAAGAGCGCCTCTCTGGTGCGCGAGATGCTGATCGCCTACCTGCCCCACAACCACCGGGATGAGCTCGCCGCCGAGGCGGCGTGAGCCCTCCGCGCGCTCCCGGGAGACCCTGATCCGTGGCCAAGAAGAAGCGGGGCGGCGCGCATGGCGGTCACGGCTGGTTCGTGACCTTCGCCGACCTCATGGCGCTGCTCATGAGCTTCTTCGTCATGATCGCCGCCTACTCGACGCAGGACCAGAAGAAGCTGCAGGCGGTGGCGGGCTCGATGCGCGACGCCTTCGGGGTCAACAAGGAGAGCCGCTTCAACGGCATCATCGAGAAGGACGGCCTGCCGAGCGCCACGCGGCTGCGCGACGTGCGCGACGTGCCGCCCGAAAAAGCCTCCGACCGCACCACGCCGCCGAACCCGGACGACATCTACGCGGACGGCGTGCAGGTGAACGGCTACAAGGACGGCTTCGGCCTCGCCATGGCGAGCCTGCGCCAAGCCCTGCAGGACCTGCCCGACATCGCCGAACTGTCGAAGAACATCCTGATCCAGCCGACCCAGCGCGGCCTCGACATCTCGCTCGTGGACCAGGACAACCGCGCGATGTTCCCGGACGGCTCGACCCGGCCGAACGACCGCACCCGGCAGGTGCTGGAGCGCATCGCGCCGACGATCCGCCGGATGTCGAACCGGATCGCCATCGCCGGCTACACGGCGGCGACGCGGCCGGGGCGGCGCCCGTCCGCCCCGCCCTGGGAACTCTCGGCCGGGCGCGCCGTCAGCGTGCGCGAGGTGCTGGCCGGCAGCGGCATCCCGGACGACCGCTTCGCGGTGGTGGCGGGCAAGTCCGACACCGAGCCGCTGTTTCCCGACAATCCCTATCTCGCGGCCAACCGCCGGGTGACGATCACGCTCCTGAACGACGCGCCGCCCACGCCCGCGGGCGCCGGGGTGCCGTGACGGCTACTTCGACACCAGGAGCGTCCAGTAGACCTTGTACTTCGAGCCCGGCGCGTAGGCGGTGGCGATGCCCATGCGGGTGGCGTCGGGGGAGAGCAGCACGGCGTTGTGGGCCGGGCTGTCGCGCCAGCCCGAAAATGCCTCCGCGAGGGTGTGGTAGCCTGCCGAAAGATTGGCCTTCGGGTCCTCGAAGCCCATCCGCGCCGCCACCGTCTTGACGATGTCGGCCTGGCTCGGGCGGTCAGCGGCGGCCATCGCGGCGCTCTCGGTCTCGGCGAGGCGCTGCAGGCCGGGATCGAGGGCGAGCGCCGGCAGGCCCCGGTTGCGGCGATAGGCGGTGATCATGTCCCGCGCCGAACCGGTGTCGAGCTGCGCGCTCGTCGCGGTCATCGGCCAGTAGAGGCTCGGCCCCGCGGCGCTCTGGCGCGGCCGGTCGTTCGACACGCAGGCCGAGACGAGGCCGGCGAGCCCCGCGAGGGCGATCAGGCGGATACCGGCGGAGAGAAGGGTCACGGTACGGTCTCACGCGTTCGGCGGCGCTCGTCCCCGGCCGGCCGCGGCGCAGGCTCGCCCGGCGCCCCGCTCGTCGGCAGCACGCCCCGCGCGATCTGGCCCAGGGCCTCCTGCATCGGCTCCAGTCCCTGCACGGTGACGATGCTCGCTCCCGGTCCGAGATTGGGGATGAGACCCGCCTCCGACAAGGTCTTGAACACCGCGAAATTGAGGTCGCTCTGCACTTTCAGCTGCTGGCCGACGTCGAGGATCATGGCGATCAGCTCGAATTCGAGGAAGGGATCGCCGATCTTGCGGAAGACGACCCGGGGCGGCGGCTCGCGCAGCACGTCCGGATGCGCCCGCGCGCAGCCGACGATGAGGTCGGCGGCCTTCACCGGGTCTTGGTTGCGCAGGACACTGACCGTGATGGCGACGCGCCCGGTGCGGTCGCCGCGCACCCGGTTCTTCACCACGCCCGAGATCAGGTTGGAGTTCGGCACGATTACGGCCGAGCGGTCGAAGGTCTGGATCTCGGTGGAGCGCACGCTGATGCGCCGCACGTAGCCCTCGTTGTCGCCGATGACCACGAGGTCGCCGACCCGGATCGGCCGCTCCCAGAGCAGCAGCAGGCCCGACACGAAGTTGTTGACGATCGACTGCAGGCCGAAACCGATACCGACCGAGAGCGCACCGGCCACGATCGTGATCTTTTCCAGGCTGAGGCCCAGGAACGAGAAGGCGACCGTGAGCGAGATCAGGAAGCCGACGTAGCCGGTGACGGTGGCGATGGAGTTGCGCAGGCCGGGATCGAGGTCGGTGGCCGGCAGGTAGGTGTTTTCCAGCCAGCGCTTGACCGTGCGGGCGACGAGGAGGCCGAGCACGAACAGGCCGAGGGCGAACACGATCGTCGAGAGCGAGACCGTAACGTCGCCGACCTTGAAGCCGAAGAAGGCGGCCCGGAAGGAGGCGTAGATGTCGGTGGACTCGACGCCCCAGGTGGCGAGCAGCAGGACGGCCGCCGTCGTGATCAGCACCACCCGCACGAGGCCGGCCATCAGCACGGCGATCTGGTTGAGGGAGCGCTTGCGCAGGCCGGTATTGGCCTGGAGCGCCGTCGCGACGCGCGAGTCGTCCTGCAGGACGCCGCCGATGAAGGCGTCCGCGCTGACGATGGCGAGGTAGAGCAGCGCCGCCCCGACCGCCGTCCACAGCAGCTGGTCGATCAGGAAGGACGAGAGCGCGATGTAGCCGGCGAGCGCGCACAGGGCCACCGCCCCCGCGACGACCCAGCCGAGGATGCGCAGCGGCCCGCCGATCGTGGAGGTGTTCGACTCCGCGGCCACGTAGGGGCCGAGGCAAGCCTCCTCGGTCTCGGCCCGGGCCGCGAAGCGCCGCAGCCCCTCGGCCAGCACCACCGCGACCACCAGCGCGAACAGGCCGCGGGTGATGATGCTGATCGGCAGGGCCAGGGAGAGGCTGTCGTTCAGCTCCTCGACGGTGCGCCCGACCGTGATCACCACCGCGATGGCGATGGCCAGCCGCGTCAGGCGCTCGGCGGTGGCATCCTCCATGGCGACGAGGCGCCAGTTCGGGCGGTCGGGCGAGAGCAGCGCGTCCGTCACCGCCTCCACCACCGCCACGAAGGCCAGCGCGCCGAGGATGCCGTGGACCACCACCGTGAAGCGCTCCGGCACCAGCTCGCTCGCCTCGATCGCCAAGCCGACCACGAAGCTGCCGAGGATCGCCGGCACGGCGCCGGCCAGGACGACGCGCCACGCCGCCAGAACCTTCTCGCGGCGCGAGGGCGCCTTGGGCGGCGCCTTCGCGGCGTCCTTGCCGGGCTCCTTGGCGAGGTCCCTGGCAGCGTCGCGGCGTCCGAAGCGCGGCGCGATGTGGCGGCGCCCGACGTAGAGGGCCACCGACACGCCGATGGCGAGCGCCACCGCCAGGAGCGTCAGCGGGGACGCGTTGCGCCGCACCTGCATGACCGTGTCGTCGGCGGCGACCTCCAGGGCGCGCAGGTCCCGCGGCAGGCTCGTGGGGGGGGG
>NZ_JBKIBX010000002.1:317048-369137 GCF_046557895.1 Methylobacterium oryzisoli
GGGTCGGGCTGACGAGCCCGTCGGTGCGCTCGAACAGCGCGCGCGTGAAGGCGGCGCGGCGGCGGTTGCTGATCTGGTCGGAGATCTGCTCGCTCTGCACGAGGAGCGAGCGGGCGAGCCGCATCGTGTCGTCGATCTCGGCGACGCCGCCCTCGCGCTGGGCGCGCTCCTGAGCCACGTCGGGCGCCTCGGCGCCTTCCTTGAGCTTGGGACCGAGCTGGTTCAGGCGCTCCTTGGCGGCCTCCAGCCGGGGCCCCAGGCTGTCGATCACCTGCCGCAGCCGCTCGGCCACCGGATCGATGCCCTCCCGCAGGAGCGCGAGGTCGTCCTTGCTCAGGGAATGGTTGGTCAGCGCCTGCTCGCGCTGGTCGAGATCGGCCTTCTCGGCGTCGAGCTGCGCGCGGATCTGCTTGATCTGCTCGGAGATCGGGGTCGGCGGGGGCTTGGGCGCCTCGGCCTTGGGGGCTTCCGGCTTGGCCGCCGCACTCCCCTGCCCTGCCGCGGCCGGCGCCTCCTTGTCCGCCTCCGGTTTGCCTGCCGGTCCCTGCGCGGACACGAGCCCTGGCGCCAGCACGGCGGCGGTCAGCAGGGCGGCGATCCATCGGCGCAACGGTGTCATCAGGCGTTCCTTCTGTCCCGGCGGGCGCGGCGGCCCGGGCGCATCGTCTCCGCGGTCTGGCCTCACGGCACGGACGAGGCCGGAGAGTTAGCGGCGAAAGGGCGGCGTGTCACACCGCTCGCGGGCGAAAACCGTGCTGAATCAGCGACTCGCGTCCCGGTTGCGCCCCGCACGAGGCACCGCGGCAGGGCCCCTGGCCGCACCGTCCCGCGGCGCCGGCGCGCCGTGCTGCGGCGCAGGCGCCGTGCTGTGGCGCCGGAATGCGGCGAAAGCGCGCCGGGCGCCGGCCGCGCGCCGACCGCCCTCTTCCCGGATCGCCTGTGGGCGCGACACACAGGCCGGACCGGCGTCCTTCACAACCCTGTCATGCTGCTACTAGAATGAGACCGCAATGGACTCGGCACTTCCGGTCTGCTGCGAGCAGGTGGCGTCGATCATCTCGGTCCAGCAGCACAGAGGCCCGGACACCTCCCGGGCACAGGCGATCCGCGGCAACCGCCCCGCTGGCGGCCGTGCCGGCCTTCCGCCGTGTCCCCTCACTCCCCCCGGACGGCTCGGGAGATAGGCGATGGTCTCCATCCCCTGTCTCCGCGAGCGGCGCGCGACCCGACCGGATGCCGGCGGGCCCCGCCACGGCCGGTCAGTAGCCAGGGCAGGATGATGCTGGACCTTCAAACCCTCGTTCTGAACGCCGATTACCGCCCGCTCTCCTACAACCCGCTCTCGCTGTGGTCGTGGAAGGACGCATTCACGGCCCTGTTCCTCGACCGCGTCACCCTGGTGGCGAGCTACGACGTGGAGGCGCGCTCGCCGAGCCGGTCGCTCAAGGTGCCGAGCGTGGTGGCGCTCAAGAGCTACGTGGCGATGGCGCGCAGCCCCGCCTTCACCCGCTACAACATCTACCTGCGCGACACGTTCAGCTGCCAGTATTGCGGCCAGCGGCTGCCGGCGAGCGGCCTCACCTTCGACCACGTGGTGCCGCGCTCGCGGGGCGGCCTGTCGAGCTGGGAGAACGTCGTGGCGGCCTGCAGCCCCTGCAACCTGCGCAAGGCCAACCGCACGCCGGAGGAGGCCGAGATGCCCCTCCTCACCGAGCCGCGCCGGCCGAGCCGCTACGAGCTGCACCGCCGCCAGCCCGAATTCGACCACCGCCAGTACCACCACACCTGGATGGACTACCTGTACTGGGACAGCGAGCTGGAGACCTGAGGCTCACTCCTCGGGGAAGAAGGGCGGCGGGATGTTGTAGATCGGCAGCCGCTCGTTGCGCGGCAGCCAGGCGTGATGGACCTCGCCGTCGGTCTCGCCGTAGGAGACCGGCTGGACGCGCGGCCGGGCGGCGACGCCGTATGCGGCCGGCCGCCTGCGCGAGACCCATGGAGCGGTCGCGCGTGGGTGAGCCGGCGCGTAGCCGTCCCCGGCGGGCCGGTGCATGCCGTCGGCGCGGGTGGGCGCGGTGAGCGCGAGGGTCATGAGACCGGCGGCGAGGGCGAGGCGGACCATGCGGGGAAACACTCCGGAACCGCCCGAGCCTCGCCCGGGCGCGGCCACCGGAGGGTTAACCCCGCCCGCCGATCCGATTCTATGGTTTCCGCCCTACTGCGCGGTGACGCCGCCATCGATGACGAACTCGGCCCCGGTGACGAAGCCCGCCTCGTCCGAGGCGAGATAGGCGGCCATCGCGGCGATCTCCTCCGCCCGCGCGTTGCGCCCGAGCGGCACCGACGCGCGCAGCCGCTCGTGCAGCGCCTCCGGGTCGCGCCCGCCCGCCGCGAGGTCGTGCAGCATGTCGGTCTCGGTGAAGCCCGGATGGATCGAGTTGCAGCGGATGCCGTAGCCCTGGCGCGCGCAGTGCAGCGCCACGGACTTGGTGAGCAGGCGCACCCCGCCCTTCGAGGCGTTGTAGGCCGCGAGGTTGTGCCCGCCGACGATGCCGGAGACCGACGAGAGGTTGATGATGGCGCCGCCGCGCCCGCCCGGCGGCTTCATGGCCCGCACCGCGTGGCGGCAGCCCAGGAAGGTGCCGTCGACGTTGACCGCCTGCACGCGGCGCCACTGCTCCAGGGTGACCGATTCGATCGTCGCCACGACCGCGATGCCGGCGCTGTTGACCACGATGTCGAGGTGGCCGTGGCGGGCGACGACCGCGTCCACCGCCTGCTGCCAGCCGGCATCGTCCGTGACGTCGAGGGGGCTGAACGCGAAGGCCGGGTGCTCGTCGGCGGCCCGCGCCCCGGTCCGCGCGTCGATATCGGCGAGGATGACCGCGGCGGCGCCCTCCTGCGCGAAGCGCCGCGCCGTCGCGAGGCCGATCCCGCGCGCGCCGCCCGTGACGAGGGCGATCCTGCCCGCCAGACGCTGCATCGCCTCTCCCCTCCCCGCTCGCCGCGCGACGATGGGGCGGTTCGGGCCGTGCCGCAAGCGCCTCAGAACTTGACCGCCGCGCCCCCGCGCACGGTGTTGATGTGCGACTTGTGGCCGTCGAAGTCGTCGAACATCACGTACTGGTACTCGCCGCGCAGCAGGATGTTGGCGGTGAGCGCGAATTCGAGGCCCGCGCCGGCCGCGAGGCCGCCGACGATGCGCTCCTTGGTCCGACCGAGGATCACCGGGTCGGCGAGCACGGCGCTCCCGGGATCGGCCTGATCGAACACCTTGTAGCCGGTGTTGCGGACGTAGGCCGGGGAGGCGCTGCCCAGGTTGCTGCGGTAGGTGGTGTGGTCGTACTCGCCGATCTGCACCCCGACCCGGTCGGCGACCTGCGCCCGGCCCACCGCGAAGCCGCCGGTGACGAACGGCATGAAGTTGCCGGCGTCGTAGCCGAAGCGGGCGCGGACCGTGGCGTAGTCCTCGATCTTGGTTGCCGCCGAACCGTTCAGCGCCGCCACCCGGTACATGCCGTCCGAGATGATGTTGCGCGCTATGACATCGGTCGTCCCCCCGGTGAGGCCGAGATAGGTGTAGTCGACCTCGCCGCCGAAGATGAACTCGTCGTACTGGATGTTCAGGCCCGCATAGGCGCCGAAGCTGCCGGTGTCGCGCCGCACGCTCTGCGGCCGCAGCAGCGTCGAGACGTTGAGCGCCGACTCGACCGCGGTCGCCCGCGTGTAGTTCGCGACCATCGGCTGGAAGACGTTGCCGAAACCGAGGCTCGCGCTCGACCAGCCGCCATGTGCGCCAAAATAGGCGCCGTCCCAGTTGCCGGCCGCCGCGACCGGCGCATCGTAGCTGCCGCCGCGCAGGGCCGAGAAGTCGAGATCCGCCGCCTGGACGGGAGTCACACTCCCAAGGCACAGCCCGGCCAGGATACCAAAGGTCGCGATACGCATGTGGGCCGTCCCAGGAGGAAACATCGGCGATGAGGGGAACTGTCGAGTCTCATCATCGCGCGGTAACCTTAAGATACTCTTGCGGCATCGACGGATCGTCGCGCCCAATACGGAAAGGCCCGGAGCGCTGGAGCGCTCCGGGCCTTGCAGGACGAACCGGGTGGAGGGGCGGCGCGGGCCGCGTCTCAGTAGGTCGGCGCGAGGGCCGGGCCGGCGGGCAGACCGCCGAGCGGGCCGCCGAAGGCCCAGCGCAGGCCGATCCGGAACTCGTTGGCGGCGATGTCCTTGATGCGGGTGTTGAACCCGTAGGCATCGAAGCCGGTGCGCGCCTTGCCGACGTCGAGGTAGCGGTAGCTCGCGTCGACGCTGACGCCGGCGCCGATCTCGTAGGAGAGGCCGGCCATCGCCGCCCAGGCGAAGGTCGTCGCGCTGTGGTTGCCGCGGGGATCGAAGCCCTGGGGGCCGATCGCGTAGATGGGCTGCGTGTCGCCGCAGAAGGCGGTGAGGCAGGTGGTGGCGGTCCACGACTGGTAGAAGCGCTTGTGCGCGAAGCCGATGCCGGCGCCGATATAGGGGGTGAGCCCCCACCACGTGCCGAGATCCGCGTAGACGTTGAACAGGCCGGTGACGACGTCGAGCTTGCCGGCCTCCTGGTTGTAGCCCTGCGTGAACAGCGTGCGCGAGCTGAAGTCGCGGAAGCGGCTGCGGCTGCGGGCGTCCACCGTGACATCGGCGCGCAGGAAGGAGTTGAAGCGGTAGCCGACGCCGCCGCCGTAGCCCTGGGTCGAGCTGAGCCGCAGGCCGACGATCGGCGCGCCGGGCGTGCCGGCCAGCGTGTCGTCCTTCGGGTTGCGGAAGTCGCTGGCCGTGAAGTCGCCGCGCAGGTACCAGCTGCCGCCGATGGCGACGGGCTCGGCGGGAGGCGGCGGCGGAGGGGGCGGGAGCAGGTCCGCGGCGAGGGCGGGCGCCGCGAACAGCCCGAGGCCCAGAAGCGCCATCGCGCTGGTTTCACGGAAGCGAGTCATGACACGTCCTCTTCCGCCACTTCGGTACGGCGGCCTGGCGGGCCTTCGGCCCCACGCATCCAGATTGGCAGCGAAAGGTTAGCGGGCGTTTAACCCTAACTCTTGACCACGTTGCGCCTGATGGGCGGGTGCGGCTTGACGAATCCGCACGCGACGAGGGCGGCGCGGAGCTCATCGGCTCCGCACCGCCCTCGCGTGGTCGTCCGGTGAGGCGATCAGTACTTGCGCACCAGCGGCGGCGGCGGGGGCTCGTAGGCGGCGACCGGCGTCACCACCGGTCCGCCGAGCATCCAGCGCATGCCGAGCTTGATGTCGTGCGACTCCAGCTCCTTGGCGCGGTAGATGGTCTTCAGCGAGGGGTTGCAGGTCGGCAGGCAGCCCACCACCCCGGTCTCGGCCTCGCCCATGTTGAGGTAGCGGTAGGCGAGTTCGAGCTTCAGGTTGGGCGTGACCGCGTAGGCGAGACCCGCATGGGCGGCCCAGGCGAAGTTGGTCTTGTCCTTGGAGCCGCCGTAGCCGAAGCCGCCCGAATAGGTGCCCAGGCCCTGGTCGGTCACGCCGCCGAACATGTGGTGCGCGAAGCCGACGCCGGCGCCGACGAACGGCGTCACCCCGTACCAGTTGCCGAGTTCGACGTAGCCGTTCGCCAGGGCGACCACGGACGAGAACTTGCCGGCCGTGAGATTGTAGCCGCCGCGCGTGCCGTAGGAATGATCCTCGGCGACGAAGCGCCATTCCGCCTTCGAGCGGTACTCGCCGGTGAGGTCGAAGCGCAGCCACGGATTGAACTGGTAGCCCACGCCGATGCCGACGAAGACTTGGTCGCCGACCTGATCCTGGATCGCGCTGTACTTGTAGGGAACCGGCGGGGTCGAGACGTCTTCGACCACCGTCTTGCGCAGGTCGAGGATGCCGACGCCGACATCGCCGCGCAGGTACCAGCCGCCGCCGACATCGACCGGCGGCGGGGGCATCGGCATGGGCGGAGGCGGCAGGAGATCGGCGGCGTGAGCGAGGCCCGGCATGCCCACGCTCGCCGCGAGCGTGAGAATGCGCGCCAGCGCGAGTGGCTTGCAGCGGCCCATGACGGATCCTTGCTTGGATGGCCGCTCACCTTGAGATGCGGCCGGACCTGGATGACGTCATGACTATCGAAGGGAGAGGTAAACCCTGGCTTAACGTTAAACTTTATCGTTACCGGCGGGCAGCCCCGGCTGATCGGCCGCACCGGATCCCGGTGCGGCCGCGTCTTGTTCCGATCAGGCGGCGGCCTTGCGCAGCGCCTCCACCACCTCGTCCACGACTTCGGTGACGAGGGTGCGGTCGTCGCCCTCCGCCATCACGCGGATCACCGGCTCGGTGCCGGAGGGGCGGATGACGAGCCGGCCGGCATTGCCCAGGCGCTGGCGCGCCCCCTCGATGGCGGTGACGACGGAATCCTGCCGCAGCGGCTCGCCCGAGGCGTAGCGCACGTTCTTGAGGATCTGCGGCAGCGGATCGAAGCAGTGGCAGACCTCGCTCACCGGGCGCTGCTGGCGCTTGACCACCGCGAGGAGCTGGAGCGCGGCGACCAGGCCGTCGCCGGTGGTGGCGTAGTCGGACATGATGATGTGGCCCGACTGCTCGCCGCCGAGGTTGTAGCCGTGCTCGCGCATGTGCTCCAGCACGTAGCGGTCGCCCACGGCGGTGCGGACCATGCCGAGACCGAGGCCCCCGAGGTAGCGCTCCAGGCCGAGGTTGGACATGATGGTGGCGACGATGCCGGCCTTGGTCAGGCGCTCGTCCTCCTTCCACGAGCGCGCCACCACGGCCATCAGCTGGTCGCCGTCGACGCGCTGGCCCTTCTCGTCCACCACCAGCACCCGGTCGGCGTCGCCGTCGAGGGCGATGCCGATGTCGGCGCGCAGTTCGCGCACCTTGCGCACCAGCGCGTCCGGCGCGGTCGAGCCCACATCCCGGTTGATGTTGAAGCCGTCCGGCTCGGTGCCGATGGCGATCACCTCGGCGCCGAGCTCCCACAGGGTCTCGGGGGCGACCCGGTAGGCGGCGCCGTTGGCGCAGTCCACCACCACCCGCAGGCCGTCGAGGGTGAGGTTGCGCGGCAGCGTGCGCTTGGCAAATTCGATGTAGCGGGCGTGCACGCTCTCGATGCGCTTGGCCCGGCCGAGATCGCCGGACCCCGCGAGGCGCTTCTGCAGGTCGGACTCGAGCAGCCGCTCGATCTCGTGCTCGACCTCGTCGCGCAGCTTGAACCCGTCCGGCCCAAAGAGCTTGATGCCGTTATCCTCGTAGGGGTTGTGCGAGGCCGAGATCATCACCCCGATATCCGCCCGCATGGATCGGGTCAGCATGGCGACGGCCGGGGTCGGCATCGGCCCGAGGAGCAGCACGTCCATGCCCACCGAGGTGAAGCCCGCGACGAGCGCGGTCTCGATCATGTAGCCCGACAGGCGCGTGTCCTTGCCGATCACCACCCGGTGGCGGTGGTCGCCGCGCTGGAAGACGAGGCCGGCGGCCTGTCCCACCTTGAGGGCGAGTTCCGGAGTGATGACGCCGTTCGCCCGGCCCCGGATGCCGTCGGTTCCGAAGTACCTGCGCACCATCCTCTCCCTCGTCGTCTCGTTGCGGACCGCCCCCGGCGGGTTCCGATCGTGGGGCGCAAGCACCATGCCCGGCCCGAATGAACAGCTTATGCGCGCGATCGCCCCGAATCGAGGCGGTTGCGTTCAGCCCCGGATCACGGCCGTCCCGGCACTGCCGGGCCGTCTCGGCGCAGCCGGATCTGTCTCGGCGCAGCCGAGACCGTCATGGCTTGGTCTCGGGCGCCCAGTTCACCTCCACCACCGTGAGCCCCTCCTGGCGGTTGAAGCGCAGGGCCGCCTCGCGCAGGGTGCGGAGCGCCGCCGCATCCCCGGCGCGCGGGCACTGGACGGGATCATGGGCGCGCTTCTCGGTGTCCAGCCGCCGGCCGAACGCCTCGCCCAGGCTCACCATCGCGTCGACGCTGGAGAAGGGCGTCGAGAGGTAGACGATTCCGGCCGGACCGCGGGCGAGGCAGTAGCGCCAGTCGGCCGCGGCCGGCGTGGCCGCGCCGAGGGCGAGGAGGGCGGCGAGACAGTATCGCATCGGGGGATCCCTGCGCGCCGCGGGCGGCGCTCGGCGGGTCCCCATTCGGCCTGCCAATGCGGCGCCAGGATGGCGCAGGCCAGGATGGCGCAGGCCAGGATGGCGCAGGCCAGGATGGCGCAGGCCAGGATGGCGCAGGCCAGGATGGCGGCGCGCCCGCCTCAGGGACGCTCGTCGGCGACGGGCTCGGCCTCCTCGATGCGCAGCGTCCAGACGAGATCCCCGGCCTCGTCCACGAGCCACGCGAGGTTGGCCTCGTCGGAAAAAAGCTCGTCGGCGCGGCCGAGCGCGATGGCCGAGGCCTGCCGCACCGTGGCGGCCTCGATCGGCACGTTGCGGAGCGGGCGGGCCACCATGCCGTGCCGATCGCGCGCCGCGACCCGAAGTCGAAACTGGGACATCTCGCTCACGCCTTCCGCCGGCCCCTGCCGGCAGCCCCTCAGGTTCATCCCATCGCGCGGGCCGGCGCAAGGGGCCGACGGGGCCGTTGACACCGCGGCCGGCGCGCTTACGGCTGGGCAGCGATCAACCGGGAGGGGCTTGCATGAGGGTCGCCTGCGTCGGCGAGTGCATGGTCGAGCTGAGCGAGCGCCCGGACGGGATGCTGAGCCGCGGCTTCGGCGGCGACACGCTCAACACCGCCCTCTACCTCGCCCGTCTCGGCGTCGCGGTCGACTACGTCACGGCGCTGGGCGACGATCCCTGGAGCGACGAGATGGCGGAGGCCTGGGCCCGCGAGGGCATCGGCCTGTCGCAGGTGCGCCGCCTGCCCGGCCGCATGCCGGGCCTCTACATCATCCGCACCGACGCGGCGGGCGAGCGCAGCTTCCACTACTGGCGCGACAGCGCGGCGGCCCGCGACCTCTTCGCCGGCCCGGGCGGGGCGGCGACGCGGGCGGCGCTGGAGGGCTACGACGTCGTCTACCTCTCCGGCATCAGCCTGTCGCTCTACGGGGAGGCGGGCCGCGCGGCGCTGGCCGAGACGCTCGGGCGCCTGCGCGCCCGCGGCGGGCGGGTCGCCTTCGACACCAACTACCGCCCGCGCGGCTGGCCGGACCGCGAGGCGGCGCGCACCGTCTTCCGGGCCGCGATGGCGCAGGCCGACCTGATCTTCGCTTCCGTGGAGGATCTCGACTGGCTCTACGGCGAGGCGGGCGAGGGGGAGGTGCTGCGCCACCGCGGCCGGGCCGAGATCGTGCTCAAGGACTCGAGCGCCCGGGCGCCCGTCGCGCGGGTGCTGGCGGGCGAGGCGGAGACGCGCGTGCCGGCCGAGCCCGTCGAACGGGTGGTCGACACCACGGCGGCCGGCGACAGCTTCGCGGCGGGCTACCTCGCGGCGCGCCTCGCGGGGCTCGATCCGGCCCCCGCGGCGGCGGCGGCCCACCGCCTCGCCGGGGCGGTGATCGGCCATCGCGGCGCCGTCATCCCGCCGGACGCGATGCCCGCCCTCCCCTTCCAGCCTCCCGGAGTCCCCGCATGACGAGCCCCGCCGACACCCGCCGCACGCGCCTCGACGCGCTGCTGGCCGCCTCCCCGGTGATCCCGGTCATCACCGTGCCGGAGCTCGCCCACGCGGTGCCGCTTGCCCGCGCGCTGGTGGCGGGCGGCATCCGCACCCTGGAGATCACCCTGCGCACCCCCGTGGCGCGCGACGCCGCGCGGGCGATCATCGCGGAGGTGCCGGAGGCGGTGGTGGGCATCGGCACGGTGCTGACGCCCGACGACCTGCAGGCCGCGCACGACCTCGGGGCGCGCTTCGCGCTCAGCCCCGGCGCGACGCCGGACCTGCTGCGGGCGGCGGCACAGAGCGACATGGTGTTCATGCCCGGCATCGCCACGCCCTCCGAGCTGATGCAGGTGCTGGCGGCGGGGTTCGGCGTCGCGAAGTTCTTCCCCGCGGTGCCGGCCGGCGGCATGGCGGCCCTCAAGGCCCTCGCCGGCCCCTTCCCGCAGGCCCGGTTCTGCCCGACCGGCGGCATCGGCGAGCAGGACGCCAAGGCGTGGCTGGCGCTGCCGAACGTGGTGGCGGTGGGCGGCTCCTGGCTCGCCCCCGAGGCCGAGATCCGCGAGGGCCGCTTCGATGCCATCACCGAGCGGGCGCGCCGCACGCTGAGTGCCATCCGCTGAGGGGGTCACGCTCGGCGGCGACGCGGGGACGGGATGGGCGGGACGGCTTCCGGCCGCTCCGCCGCGCGGGCCTCGCCTGAGCCGAGCCTACTGCGCGGCTTCCGCCGCGGTCGGGGGCTCGCGCTCGACAGTGCGGAAGGTTTCGAGATCGGAGAGATAGGTGCGCGCCCACCAGTCCACGTCCTCGCGCGCCATGCGCTCGTACATCGGCTTCCAGCGCTCCAGGCGCTCGGCCTTGGGCATGTAGAGCGCGGCGCGGATCGCCTCGGCCACCTCGAATCGGTCGTAGGGGTTGACGAGCAGCGCCTCCGGCAGCTGGCGGGCGGCGCCCGCGAACTTCGACAGGACGAGGACGCCCGGGTCGTCCTCGCTCTGCGCCGCCACGTACTCCTTGGCGACGAGGTTCATGCCGTCGCGCATCGGCGTGACGAGGCCGACCCGGGCCGCCCGATAGAGGCCCGCCAGCACCGCGCGGGGATAGGCCTTGGTGACGTACTGGATCGGCGTCCAGGACGGCTCGCCGAGGGAGCCGTTGATGTTGCCGAGCACCTCGTTCACGTCGCGGCTGAGCTGCTCGTATTCCGGCACCTCGGTGCGGGATTTCGGGGCGATCTGCAGGAAGACGACGTTGCCGCGCTGGTCGGGGTTGGAGGCGAAGAAGCGCTCCACCGCCTCCATGCGCTCGGGCACGCCTTTGGAGTAGTCGAGCCGGTCGACGCCGATCAGGAGCTTGCGGGTGCGCAGGCCAGCCACCGTGTCGCGGACCGTGCGGTTCATGCCCGCCCGGTCGGCGGCCTGCCGGAAGCCCTCGACGTCGATGCCGATCGGGAAGCTGCGGATGCGGGTGCGCCGCCCGTCCACCATCAGCGAGCCGCCGCCGAGCGGGATCGCCCGCAGCTCGTCGACGAGGTTGCGCGACAGGTTGTGGACGTCGCTCTCGCTTTGGAGGCCGATGAGGTCGTAGTCGGCGACCGCCCGCAGCAGCTCGGTCGAGGCCGGCAGCGTGTTGAACACCTCGCCCGACGGCCAGGGGATGTGGTGGAAGTAGCCGATCGGGTTCGCGACCCCGAGCCCCCGCAGTTCCGAGGCGAGCGGGATCAGGTGGTAATCGTGCACCCAGATCAGGTCGCCGGGCTCGATCAGGCTCGCCAGGGCCTGGGCGAAGATGCGGTTGACCCGCTGGTAACCGGCGTAGTCGGCGCGCGAATAGGCGGCGAGGCCGAGCCGGTAATGCATGATCGGCCACAGCGCCCGGTTGGCGAACCCGCTGTAGTACTCGCGGTGATCCTGGGGCGAGAGGTCCATCACCGCGTAGCGCACCCGGCCGCGGTCGGCGATCGTGGGCGTGCCCGAGGGCGCTTCCGTGATCTTCCCGCTCCAGCCGAACCACAACCCGCGATAGGCGTTGAAGGCCTCCTTCAGCGCGACCGCGAGGCCGCCCGCCGCGACCGCCTTGGATCCCGCTTCCGGGATGGCGACGCGGTTCGAGACGATGATCAGGCGTGACACGGCTCTCAACCACTCCCGAGAACGGGGCTGGGCTTTGCGCCCTTCGCGCCCGGCACCAGCGTAGAACGCGCGGCAAGCAAGCGCGATCCGCAGGCGCGGGTCAACCCTCGCGAAGCGCATCGGTTGCAGTTCGCGGAGCGGCGGCGCTGCCAAACTCCACAGCTTTCGCGGGGCGCCTCGGGCGGGGGCGGCAACGGCCGTGCACGCGCCGCCGGAACGCCGTGCACGCACGGCCGGAACTCTGTGTCGTGGCTGCGGTTACCCGCACAATCGCTGCCGTCCGGCCCTCCGGGCGGCCAGCGCGGATGATCATTCAAGGAGTCCTGGTGATGAGCGCGGGTTTCGAGAACGGGCGGCACCGGACCGAGGACGCTGGCGCCTCCGCGGGCCGGCCCGCAGACTGGTCGGAGCTGGGGCAGGACGTCCGCCAGATCGGCGACGTCGCGCTGGAGCGCGGCTACGGCCTCGTCGAGGCGGCGCGCGAGCAGGTCAACGGCTATGTCGGCCGGCGCAAGGACGATGCGGCGCAGTCGGTCGCGGATTTCGCCAAGGCGCTGCGCGATTCGGGCAACGGGCTGGAGCACCAGCCGAACGTGAAGGCCTTTTTCGACAGCGCGGCGGAGGGCCTCGACCAGCTCGCCGGGTCGATCCGCGAGCGCAGCTTCGAGGAATTCTACGCCGACATCGAGGCCGTGGCCCGGCGCCGGCCGGCGGCGGTGGCGGTGGCCACCTTCGTGACCGGCTTCCTGGCGGCGCGGTTCATCAAGTCCTCGGCCCATCCGTCCCATGCCGTCCCGCGGCGCGACGCGCCGCTGGGCGAGCGTCGGCCGGGCGGCACCCGCTACCCTGCCTGAGGAGGCTGCCATGGCTGATCCTTCCAACGGCAGCATCCAGGGGCTGCTCGCCGAGGCGTTGCGGGAGACCACGGACCTCGCCCGCAAGGAGATCGCGCTCTTCCGCACCGAGATGTCGAACAACCTGCGGACGCTGTTTCTCGGGCTCGGCATGATGGTGGGCGCGGCGGTGTTCGCGGTGGTGGCGCTCCTCGTGCTGGTCGATGCCCTGGTGAAGTGGGTGGCGACGCTCGTGGGTTCGGAGGCGCTGGCCGCGCTGATCGTCGGCGGCGTCTTCCTGCTCGTGGCGGTCGGCCTCGCGCTCGCCGGCCGCAGCGCGATGTCGGCCTCCACCCTGGCGCCGACGCGCACCACGCGCCAGGTGCGCCAGGACGCGCGGGTTCTGTCGGAAAGGGTTTCGGGATGACCCAGTCGATCTCCGACCTCGAACAGGACATCGAGCAGACCCGCGCGCGGCTCGACCAGACCATCGACCGCATCCAGGACCGGCTGACGCCCGCCAGCATCCTCGACGAGATGCTGGGCACGGTGCGCCAGTCGCCGATGAACGGCCTCTACGACGGCGCGCTGGCGGCCGTGCGGCGCAACCCGGTGCCGGTCATGCTGATCGCCGCGGGCGTCGGCTGGCTGCTCCACCGGGTGTCCGAGGATGCACGCCGCCGCCGGCACGTGGAGGAGACCGCGCGTAGCGCCGCCGCGGTGCCGGCGCGCAACGACGGCGCCGCCCGGATCTACGATCCCGACCGCGCCAGCGACCGCCCGAGCCCGAACGGGATCGCGCGGCCGGAAGCCGCTCAGATCTGACGGGGAGCGGGCTGCCCCGCCCCCGGGCGGCCCCTGATCATCGAGGAAGCAGCATCATGGCCGATCACACCATCAAACCCGCCACCCCAGACGCCCCCTCGGCGCATGTCCCGGGCACGGGTCCGGAGCGCAACCTGCATCAGGATCACGGCACCGCCCGCGAGACGCTCGAAGCGGCGAAGACCATCGCCTCGCAGAGCGCCAGCGACGCCAGCGAGGACGCCAAGGCCACGGCCTCCGGCTTCGCCGCCAAGGCCAGCGAGACGATCGGGCAGACCGCCGAGCAGCTGCGCCGAACTGCCGACGAGACCGCCGACCGGCTCAAGCGCACCGCCACCGACGCGATCTCGCAGGCCCACGAACGGGCGAGCGAGACCTCGCGGACCTTCCAGAACCGCGGCTCCGAGACCATCGACCGGGCGCGGGACTGGGCGAACGACGCGGTGGAGACCGGGGCGCGCCGCTACGCGGATCTGCGCGACCGCGGCGGGCATCACCTCTCGCGCGGGCAGAGCGCGGTGGAGCGCTTCGTCGGCGAGAACCCGGTGCTCGTCGGCGTGGTGGGCCTCGCCGCCGGCATGCTGATCGGCGCGCTGCTGCCGCGCACCCGCCGCGAGGATCAGGCGGTGGGCGCCTGGGCGGACGACCTGCGCGACCAAGGCATGCGCTACGCCCGCGACGCGACGGAGCGCGGGCGCCAGTTCGTCGAGACCGCGCTCGACCAGGCGCAGGACGCCGCGAGCGCGGCCGCCAACGCCGCCGCCGAGGAGCTGAAGCAGCCGCGCGAGGGCCAGGCGCCCGGGCCAGCGTCCGGCCAGGGAGGCCAGGCGCCCGGCCAGACCTCCGGACAGGCCCCCGGCCAGACCTCGCGCCCGGGCGGCACCATCCAGACGCATTGAGCCGCGCCGGCACGGCCTCCCTCGGCGGCCGCCGGTTCGGCGGCGCGCACGAGGGAGGAGCCGGTGCCGACCACCCCGGGTCAGCCCGACCGGTTTCGAGCCCGCCCCGCGTCACCGGCGGGGCGGGCTCGTTCCGTTCCGGGCGCGGCCGAACCCCGAGGCCCGTCCCGGCGTTGTCGGCCCATGCTCTCCGCCCTCCCCTCCGCAAGCCCCCGCGCCACGCCCCGCCTCGGCTTCTGCTGCAAGTTCATCCCGGACGAGGCGCCCGACGCGCACAAGACCCTGAAGGCGGCCCGGGATGCGGCGCTGGCGATGAACGTCACCAGCGTGACCATCGCCTATCTGCGCCGACTCGACCCGGGTGCAGCTCGCGAAAAACTCGCCGCGGTCGTGACCCACAACCTCACGGCCCTGCGGCGCCAGATCGAGTGGGTGGCCGGGCGTCCGCCCCTGGAGCGGCTGCTGCGCCTCGCGAGCTCGATCCTGCCCGGCTACACCCACCCGGAGGTGCGCGACTTCTACGCCGAGCCGGACCTGCGCCGCGCCATCGAGGCGGGGCTCGCCGGGGTCGGCGAGGCGGCGCGGGCGGGCGGCGTGCGGCTCAGCATGCATCCGGGGCCGTTCTGCATCCTGGCGAGCCGCAACCCGGCCGCCCTTGCCAACGGCATCGCCGAGCTCGACTACCACGCCGAGGTGATGGCGATGATGGGCTACGGCTCCGGCTGGCACCCGGACGGCGCCCACGTGAACATCCATGTCGGCGCCCGCGATCCGGGGGTGCCGGCCTTCCGCGAGACGCTGCCGCGGGTGAGCGAGGCGGCGCGCAACCTCGTCACGGTGGAGAACGACGAGAGCTCGTTCGGCCTCGACGACGTGCTGCAGCTCGGCGACCGCGTGCCGGTGGTCCTCGACCTGCACCACCACTGGATCCACAGCCGGGGCCAGTACTTGGAGCCCGACGATCCGCGCATCGCCCGGATCGTCGCGTCCTGGCGCGGCGTGCGCCCGGTGAGCCACATCAGCGTGTCGCGCGAAGACTTCCTGCCCGGCCACGACCCCGACCGGCTGCCGGACTTCGCGGCGCTCCTCGCATCGGGCCTGAAGGGACGCGACCTTGCGGCCCATTCCGACCTGATGTGGAACCGGGCGATCAACGACCTCGTCGGACGCCACCTCGCCTGGAGCGACTTCGAGATCGAGGCGAAGCACAAGAACCTCGCCTCGGTGGCCCTCGCCCGGCACATCGCCGGCCCCGCCGCGGTGCTCGCCGCCGAGTAGCCCGTATCGACGCCCTGCCCCGCCCGCGCTACGCTCCGGGCGATGCGAACCGCCGATTGCGACATCCTCCTCGTGCCGGGCTACGGCAATTCCGGGCCCGACCACTGGCAGAGCCGCTGGCAGGAGCGGCTCTCCACCGCCCGGCGCGTCGCCATGCCCGACTGGGACCACCCGGAGCCCGAGCCGTGGCGGAATGCGGTCATCGCAGCGGTGCAGGCGGCGGCGCGGCCGGTGATCCTCGTCGCCCACAGCCTGGGCGTCGTCTCGGCCGTGCAGGCCGCCCCCTACCTGCCGCCGGGCGCGGTGCACGGTGCATTTCTCGTCGCGCTGCCGGATGTCGAGCGGCCGGACCAGCCGGGCCTCCTGCGCGCCTTCGCGCCGATCCCCCACGATCGCCTGCCCTTCCCGGCCGTGCTGGTGGCGAGCCGCAGCGACTCCTACACGGCCTACGCCCGCGCCGAGGCCTTCGCGGCGGCCTGGGGCGCGGAGTTGGTCGATGCAGGCGAATCCGGCCACCTCAACAGCGAGAGCGGGCACGGCCCGTGGCCGGAAGGGCTGATGCGCTTCGCCGGCTTCCTGCGGCCGCTCTGATCAGCGCCGAAACACCTTCACGGGCGAGACCGAGCCGTCGCGGTAGATGATCTGGGCCGAGGCCGAGCGCGTGCCGGCCGGCACCTTGAGGTAGGGCAGCATGGTGCTGGGGATCGAGAACGGGTTTGCCTCGTCGCAGGGCGGCAGGGGTACGGTGCGGTCCGGGTCCGGCCGGTCGAGGCCGATGCGCAGCTCGCGGATGGCGCAGCGGTAGGAGACCAGCGCCGTGTAGTAGAGCAGCACCCCGTTGAAGTCCCGAAACGACAGCCAGCTGCCCGACACCATCTCGATGGTGCGGCGCTGGTCGCGCAGCAGCGCCTCGCGCGGGTCGAAGGCGATCGGGAACGGGCCGACCACGACGCCCGCCGCATCGACGTAGCGCAGGTGCAGGGTTCCGGGCTTGGCATCGGCGTCGAGCGGGATCGAGGGGCTCGGCATCCGCCGGCCCGTGCGCTGGTCGATGACGTCGAGGAGGCCGGTGTCCTGGAAGGCGCCCGTCTCGCCCAGGCGCCACGCGAGCGCGACGGCCGGCTCGGGCAGCGACACCGTGGCGTGCCAGCCCGCATTGCTGCGCGAAAAACTGACCAGCGGCGCGTTGACGGGAGCGTTGCCGCCGGGCGCGGCCGGCCCCGGGGCCACGGGCTCGCGCACGGGCGGCAGCGCCGCGACCTGCGGAGGCCGGGACGGGACGGCCGGCGGGGGGCCAAGGCCCAGAGCCGCCTCGGCCGCCGGCTTCACGCTGCCGTCCCCGACGAAAAAGAAGTCGTCGCCGGGCAGCGAGCCGTACACGAACGGTTCCTGGCGCCGCCCGGTGGCGGCGAGCACGTCGTCGCGCACGAGGCGGAAGACCTTGTTGATCTCCAGCCCCGGCATCGCCATGCGGCGGGTCAGCGCCTGCACGAAGGGGCTGTTCTCGCCCTCGCCGTCGAGGGCGGTCTGGCCGTGCTTGGCCGCGAAGGCGACCAGGGTGCCGCCCTCCGGCTCGATGCGGGCGAGGCCGCGCCCGACCGAGCGGGTCGGGCTGGTGCGGCGCATCGCGTCGAGGAAGGGGTTGTCCCGGCAGGCATCCAGGACGACCAGGCGCAGCTTGCGGGCCGGTTCGAGGGCCTGGAGCACGCGGTCGAGGGGCACCGCCTCGTCCGCGATGTCGCGGTCGCTGCGCAGGCGCGCATCCACCGGCACGAGGTAGTTGGCGCCGCCCACCTCGACGCCGTGGCCGGCGAAGTAGACGAGCGCCCAGTCGGCCCGCTCGGCGGCCTCCGAGAAGGCGTTGAGCGCCGCGATCAGGTCGGCCCTGCCGGCGTCGCGCACCATCGTGACGGTGCGAAAGCCGGCTCCGCGCAGGGCCTCCGCCACCCGGGCGGCATCCCGGGCCGGGTTGGCGAGGCGCGGCGCCGCCGCGTAGGTGGCGTTGCCGATCACCAGCGCGACCCGGGTCTCCGCCCGCGCCATGCCGCCTACCGCGACGAGCATCAGCGCCAATAGGGCGATCCGCGCGAGTTGCCGGCCCATCATCCCGCCTCCCCGGTCAGGCTTGCGGGCGAGGTGTACGACGCGCGGCCGGGCCGGAAAAGCCCCGTGGGGGCCTCACGAGAGGCAGCGCCGGTAGAGCGTGCTGCGGCTGATGCCGAGCCGGCGCGCGGCCTCCGAGACGTTGCCGCCGGACGCGTCGAGCGCAGCCCGCATCGCTTCGCGCGCGATGCCGTCGAGCCGGCCGGTGGGCGGCGGTGCCGCCGCAGGGGTGGCCGCCGCAGGCGCGACCGCCGGAGCGGCCGCGCGGGGGATCTTGCGCGCCACACCCTCGGGCAGCGCGTCGAGGTCCACGGTCTCGCATGGATCGGCGAGGGCGAGGAGCGCGCGCAGCGTGCCGACGAGCTGGCGGAAATTGCCGGGCCAGTCCGCGGCGGCGAGCGCCGCCTCGCAGGCCGGCGCGAGCGCGATCCCGCGCGCCGCGCCGCCGAGCTGCGCCCAGAGGGCGCGCACCACGGCCTCACGGTCCCCGCGCTCTCGCAGCGGCGGCAGCGCCACCCGGTAGGGCGCGATGCGGTAGTAGAGGTCGGCCCGGAAGGCGCCCTCCTGTACGAGACGGGCGAGGTCGCGGTGCGTGGCGCAGATCAGGGCGAAGTCCACCGGCACCAGGCGCCCGCCGCCCACCGGCTGCACCTCGCGCTCCTGCAGCACCCGCAGCAGGCGCGATTGCAGGCCGAGCGGCATGTCGCCGATCTCGTCGAGGAACAGGAGCCCGCCGTCGGCCTGCCGCAGGAGGCCGCGGGCGCCGTGCCGGGCCGCCCCCGTGAAGGCGCCGGGCTCGTAGCCGAACAGTTCGGCCTCGATCAGGCTCTCGGGCAGGGCCGCGCAGTTCACCGCCACGAAGGGCGCCCCCGCGCGGGCGCAGCGGGCGTGGGCCGCGCGCGAAAACACCTCCTTGCCGGTGCCGGTCTCGCCCTCGACCACCACTGGGATGCCCGCATCGACGAGCCGCACCGCGCGGGCGAGCAGGCGCTCGGTGGCGGCGTCGAGCACGGGGGCGTCCGGCGCGGCCGGGATTGCGGCGGGCCGCGCGGCGGCGCGGCGGGTGCCGGACGGAGAGGTCCGGCCGGCCTCCTCGTGGAGCCGCGCGTGCAGGGAGCGGCCCTCGCCGTCGCGCAGCCGGATCGCGCCGGGCTGGCGGCGGTCCACCTCAGGAAACAGCCGCGCGAAGTCCGTGCGGTCGAGGGCGTCCCAGTCGAGGCCAAGCAGGCCCAGGGCGGCGCGGTTGGCGCCGACGAGGCGCCCCCCCTCGAAGACCAGCACGCCCTCGCGCGGCGTGCCGAGCAGCGCCGGATCGGCGTGGAGCCGCAGCACCTCGCGGCCGGGGCCGACCGCCTCGAACAGCCGATGCTCGATGGCGTCGACCGCCAGCCGGATCATGCCGAGGGCGTGGGTCTGCAGCCTCGCGGCCGGGCCCGAGAGATCGAGGGCGCCGAGCGTCTCGCCGCGCAGGCCCAGGATCGGCATGGCCGCACAGCTCAGGATCCGGTGCGGCTCGAAATAATGCTCGGGCCCCCGCACCTCCACCGCGCGGCGCTCGATCAGCGCCGTGCCGATGGCGTTGGTGCCGGTCGCGGCCTCGTTCCAGGGCACGCCGGGGCGCAGCGCCACCTGGGCGGCCTTGCCGGCGAAGGCGGGATTGCCGAGGGTGTCGAGGACGAGCCCGTCCGCATCGGTGAGGATGACGAGGCTGCCGGTGGCCTGCGCGTCGGCGTGGAGCGCCTCGATCTCGGGGCGGCAGCGGCGGCGCAGGGCGTCGTTGCGCTCCCAGGCCTCGCGCAATTCCCGCTGGCTCAGGGGCTCGACCCGCGGCCTTGCGCCGAAATCCAGGCCGAGATCGGCGCAGCGCTGCCAGGAGCGCAGGATCGGCGCCGGCACCGCCTCCATGCCCTGGGCCGAGACGCCTTCCGCCGAGAGCGATTGCGCGAAGACGCGCTGGCGCGCGGCGAGCAGCGTCCGGGGCGTCGCCACGTGGCTGTGCATGCCCGGCCTCCCGTCTGTCGCATGATGCGACACCTGTCGCAGATGTCGCAGGATCAGTCGAGGGGAAACCGCCGTGCCACGGCGAAACCTTGGTCGAAGACTGCCGAGCGTCGCAATTCCTTCATCCCAGAACGACGTTTCTTCAATCCCTTACCGCATCGCACCATCGGATGACCGAGGCCTGGACCGTGTCCTGGCACGGCCGCTGCTGATGAAAGGGTGGCTCGCCGGAACCAAGCCTTGGCGAGATCTCTGGGAGGGATGCGATGAACAAGCCTGAATTCCTGCGCGGCAGCACGACCTCGCCGTTCTCGGCCCGCTACGACAACTTCATCGGCGGCCGCTGGGAGGCGCCCGTCGCCGGCCGCTACTTCGAGAACACCTCGCCGCTCACCGGCCGGGTCATCTGCGAGGTCGCCCGCTCCGACGCCCAGGACGTCGAGAAGGCGCTGGATGCCGCGCACGCCGCCAAGGAGGCCTGGGGCCGCACCGCCCCCGCCGAGCGCGCCCGCCTCCTCAACCGCATTGCCGACCGCATGGAGGAGAACCTCGACCTCCTGGCGCTGGCCGAGACCTGGGACAACGGCAAGCCGATCCGCGAGACCACGCACGCGGACATCCCGCTCGCCATCGACCATTTCCGCTACTTCGCCGGCTGCATCCGCGCCCAGGAAGGCTCCATCGCCGAGATCGACCACGACACGGTGGCCTATCACTTCCACGAGCCGCTCGGCGTCGTGGGCCAGATCATCCCGTGGAACTTCCCGATCTTGATGGCGGTCTGGAAGCTGGCGCCCGCGCTCGCGGCCGGCAACTGCGTGGTGCTGAAGCCGGCCGAGCAGACCCCGGCCTCCGTGCTGCTGCTCGCCGAGCTCGTCGGCGACCTGCTGCCGCCGGGCGTGCTCAACATCGTCAACGGCTTCGGCCTGGAGGCCGGCAAGCCGCTCGCCGCCTCGCCCCGCATCGCCAAGATCGCCTTCACGGGCGAGACCACGACGGGGCGGCTGATCATGCAGTATGCCAGCCAGAACCTGATCCCGGTCACGCTCGAACTCGGCGGCAAGTCGCCCAACATCTTCTTCCGGGACGTGATGGCCGAAGACGACGCCTTCCTCGACAAGGCGCTGGAGGGCTTCACGATGTTCGCCCTCAACCAGGGCGAGGTCTGCACCTGCCCCAGCCGCGCGCTGGTGCACGAGTCGATCTACGACCGCTTCATGGAGAAGGCGGTGGCGCGCGTGCAGGCGATCAAGCAGGGCTCGCCGCTGGAGGCCAGCACGATGATCGGCGCGCAGGCGTCGAGCGAGCAGCTGGACAAGATCCTGTCCTACATCGACATCGGCCGGCAGGAGGGCGCCGAGGTGCTGACGGGCGGCGAGCGCCACGTGCTCGACGGCGAGTTCGCGGGCGGCTTCTACGTCAAGCCGACGGTCTTCCGCGGCCACAACCGCATGCGGATCTTCCAGGAAGAGATCTTCGGGCCGGTCCTGTCGGTGACGACGTTCAGGGACGACGAGGAGGCGCTCGCGATCGCCAACGACACGCTCTACGGCCTCGGCGCCGGCGTGTGGAGCCGCGACGGGACGCGCGCCTACCGGTTCGGCCGCGCCATCCAGGCCGGGCGGGTGTGGACCAACTGCTACCACGCCTACCCGGCCCACGCGGCCTTCGGCGGCTACAAGCAGTCGGGCATCGGGCGCGAGACCCACAAGATGATGCTCGACCACTACCAGCAGACCAAGAACCTGCTGGTCAGCTACTCGCCCAAGGCGCTGGGCTTCTTCTGACCCGATCGCCCGCCCGCCGGCCTCCCAGGACCGGCGGGCGGCGCGAGCGCACCCGGCCCCACGGCCGCGGCGGTGCCGTCGTCTCCTCCCCGGAGTGCCCCGATGTCCGACCTGCCCCCGCGCGTGCTCGCTACCGAAGCGTCCCTCGCGCTCATCGACACCCTGCGGGCCGCGCACGGCCCGATCCTGTTCCATCAATCCGGCGGCTGCTGCGACGGCTCCTCGCCGATGTGCTATCCGGTCGGCGAGTTCCTGATCGGCGACAGCGACATCCATCTCGGCCGGATCGGCGGCGCGGACTTCTACATCAGCCGCTCGCAGTTCGAATACTGGAAGCACACCCAGCTGATCATCGACGTGGTGCCCGGCCGGGGCGGCATGTTCTCGCTGGAGAACGGCCGCGACGTGCGCTTCCATGTCCGCTCGCGGCTATTTACGGACGAGGAGAGCCGGGCGTTGAATGGGTGAAGCGGGACGGCACTCGAAGGCCGTTGATAACAGTTATCGGATCAGGTCATACTGGGATCGGAGGACGGACCATGCCCAGCAGCGCCGATCTCGGCCATCGTCTTGAAAGCTACGTGAAGAGCCTCGTTCGCACGGGCCGGTACGGGTCGCGCAGCGAGGTGCTGCGCGAAGGTGTCCGGCTGGTCGAGGAGCGCGAGAAGAAGCTCGCTGCCCTGGATGCCGCTCTCGCCCGCGGCCTCGCCGATGCTGAGGCGGGCCGCGTCAAGCCGGCCGCCGAGGTGGGCGCACGACTGATCGCCAAGTACGAGCGTTTCGCCGACGATCGCGATGCATGATCGTCGTCCTCACCGCCGAGGCCGAGGCCGACCTTGAGAGCATCGGCGACTACATCGCGCGCGGTGATCCGCGCCGTGCAGCGAGCTTCGTCGCCGAGCTGATCGAGCGATGCGAGCGGCTGGCACAGACGCCGAAAGGTTTCCCGCTCGTGCCGGGCTACGAGAATACCGGCATCCGTCGCCGCCCATACCGGGAATACCTGATCTTCTATCGTGTCGGCGTCGGTCGCATCGACGTTCTTCATGTCCTCAATGGCGCGCAGGATTACACGTCGATCCTGTTTCCGGCCTCGCCCCCGGACGCGTAGCGCACCGGAGGCGGGCCGGGCCGCCTACGGCACCGCCGGCCGGCTCGGCACGAAGCCGATCGGCTGGCGCTGCGGACCCTCCTGCTTGAGGGTGCGCAGCATCGTCTCGTAATCCTGCTCCATCTCGGGGGTCACCGAGGGCCGGGTCTCCTGGAAGGCGGCGTCGAAATGCGCCTGCGTGACCTCCCGGGCCTCCAGGTCGGCGCGCAGCGCCATCAGGCCGGCGCGGCGGGTGAGGTCTTCGAGGTCGGCGCCCGTGAAGCGCACCGTGCGCCCCGCCAGATCGTCGAGGTCGACGTCGGGGCCGAGCGGCATGTCGCGGGTGTGGATGCCCAGGATGTGGCGGCGCCCGGCGGCGTTGGGCACCGGCACGTAGACGAGTTCGTCGAAGCGCCCCGGGCGCAGCAGCGCCGGGTCGACGAGGTTCGGCCGGTTGGTGGCCGCGATCACCACCACGCCCTGCAGCTCTTCGAGCCCGTCCATCTCGGCCAGGATGGTGTTGACCACGCGCTCCGTCACGGCGGGTTCGCCGAGCCCGCCGCCGCGCACGGGCGCCAGCGAGTCGATCTCGTCGATGAAGATCACGGTCGGGGCGACCTGGCGGGCGCGGGCGAACAGGCGCGAGACCTGCTGCTCGGACTCGCCGTACCATTTCGAGAGCAGGTCGGAGGATTTCGTGGCCACGAAGTTCGCCTGCGCCTCGCGCGCCACCGCCTTGGCGAGCAGCGTCTTGCCGGTGCCGGGCGGGCCGAACAGCAGGAAGCCCTTGGCCGGGCGGATGCCGATGCGCCGAAAGGCCTCCGGGTTGCGGAGCGGGAGTTCGACGCCCTCGCGCAGCTTGGTCTGCACGTCGCCGAGGCCGCCCACGTCGTCCCAGCCGACATTGGGCACTTGGATCATGATCTCGCGCAGGGCCGAGGGCTGCACGCGCTTCAGCGCGTTGACGAAATCCTCGCGGCAGACCTGCAGGGTCTCCAGCACCTCGGGCGGGATGCCCTCCTTGAGGTTGATCCGCGGCAGCACCCGGCGGAGCGCGTCCATCGCCGCCTCGCGGGCGAGCGCCGAGAGGTCGGCGCCGACGAAGCCGTAGGTGGTGCGCGCGATCTCGTCGAGGTCGACATTGTCGCCGAGCGGCATGCCGCGGGTGTGGATGGTCAGCACCTCGCGCCGCCCCGGCTCGTCGGGCACGCCGATGACGATCTCGCGGTCGAAGCGGCCGGGCCGGCGCAGGGCCTCGTCGATGGCGTCGCGCCGGTTGGTGGCGCCGATCACCACGATGTTCTGGCGCGGCTCCAGCCCGTCCATCAGGGTGAGGAGCTGGGCCACGATGCGCCGCTCCACCTCGCCGCGGGCCTCCTCGCGCTTGGGCGCGATGGAGTCGATCTCGTCGATGAACACGATGGCGGGGGCGTTGCGCTGCGCCTCCGAGAAGATCTGGCGCAGGCGCTGCTCGGATTCGCCGTACTGGCTGCCCATGATCTCGGGGCCGGCGATGTGGAAGAACTGCGCCTCGGTCTCGTTGGCGACCGCGCGGGCGAGCAGCGTCTTGCCGGTGCCGGGCGGCCCGTAGAGCAGCACGCCCTTGGGCGGATCGATGCCGAGGCGCTGGAAGAGCTCGGGGTGGCGCAGCGGCAGCTCCACCATCTCGCGCACCTGATCGACGGTGGAGCCGAGACCGCCGATGTCGTCGTAGGTGACGTCGGCGCGCCGGACCTCCTTGGGCTCTTCGTAGAGCGGGCGCAGCTCGACCTCGGTCTCGGCGGTGATCTGCACGATGCCGCGGGCGGGCTGGGTCGAGACCACGACGAGGCGGATCTCCTGCAGGCCGTAGGCCGGCAGGTTGAACATCGAGCGCAGCTCCTCCGGCACCTGATCGCGCCCGGTGCGCGACTGCACGGAGGTGGAGATCACGTCGCCCGCGACGAGGGGACGGCGGAAGAAGGTCCGGCGCAGCGCCTCGCCCGAGCCCTGCAGGCGCAGGTTCTTCTGGGCCGGCGCCAGGACGACGCGCTGGGCCGGGCGCACCTCGGCGCGCTTGATCTCGACGTAGTCGCCCGAGCCGACGCCCGCGTTGACGCGCTGGAGGCCGTCGAGGCGGATGATGCTCAGGCCCTCGTCCTCCGCCCCGAGCGCGATGGCGAGCGCCGTGGTGTGGCGCTTGCCGACGATCTCGATCGCCTCGCCCTCCTGGATCCTCAGCGTGTGGAGGAGGGCCGCCCCGATCCGGGCGACGCCGCGCCCGACATCCTGCGCCCGCGCGTTCGCCACCTGGGCCCTCACGCCGCCCGCTTCATCCGCCATGTCACTGCTCCGCTGGTCCCCGGCGGATCGCCGCGCCGCGCATCCGGCACAGCCGTGTCCGGCCGGGCGCATCGGCGCCCCGCTCGCCCGGAGAACGTCCGCTGGCCCGTTTCGTTGCCGCGGCGGCCTGCAGACGCGGCAGCCGGGGAGAGCGTCAGCCGCGCAGCAGCAGGGTGCCGAGTTCGCCCATGCGCCCCTCGGGCGTCAGCCCCCGCAGGAGCGCCGTGACGGCGTAGCCGGTCTCGGTGCGCTCGAAGCCGTAGAGGTGCCAGCCCGCGCAATGCGCGAGCGTGCCGCCGCGCGCGGAGGCGGAGGGCGCGCCGATCACCGGCACGCGCCGCCCGTCGGGCCCGATCACGAAGGCGACCGAGCCGACGTGGTTGTGGCCGTGCAGCACGAGGTCGGCGCCGACGCGCCGGATCATCGCCTCGAAGGCGCCCGCATCCGTGAGGTTGCGCCCGGGCTGCGCGCCGCCGAGATGGGGCGGGTGGTGGATCATCACCACGCGGCAGGGCCGCTCCGGCTCGCGCGCGAGGCTGCCGAGCAGCGCCTCCGCGGCGACGAGCTGCCGCCCGCCGATCCGGCCGCTCGCCACGAAGGGCGCGGTCGGGATCGCCGAGGAGAGGCCCACGAGGGCGAGCGGCCCGCGCCGGCGCAGGTAGGGGAAGACCTGGGCGCGCCCGGCATCGTCGCGCGTCCATGGGCCGACCGCGTCGAGGAGCCCGTCCAGGGAGCCGCGCACGTAGGCGTCGTGGTTGCCCGGCACGAAGCTCACCGCCTCGGGCGAGCCGAGGGCCTCCAGGAAGATCCGCGCCGTGCCCCACTCGCTCGGCAGGCCGATGTTGCACAGGTCGCCCGTGCAGGCGATGTGGTCGGGCTCGGCCGCCAACAGGTCGGCGACCAGCCCCTCCAGCACCTCCATGTCGTGCCGCAGGCGCCGGCCGCGGTTCCAGTTCATCCAGCCGGTCGCGCGCTTGCTCAGGAGCTGGCGCAGGCGGGGGCGGGAGATCGGTCCGACATGCGGATCGGTCAGGTGGGCGAGACGGTACATCGCGGCGGGACGCGCGGAAGCTCCGGTGGAGCGGGTCGGTGTGTCCTCTCCCACGCGCCCGCCGCGCCGCCAAGGCGAAAATCGCCTCGGGGCCTGCCGCGCCGCGGGTCCGGGAGCGCGGGGCCAGCGGGGCTGCCGCCGTATCGCGAAAAACCCCGGACATTCTCCTGCCGCAGGGGCGGCGGATCCTCGCCGAAATCGGCCGCGATACGCGGCGCCGGACCCGTCGCCGGCCCGGTGCTTCGGCCCGGCCGCGGCGGGGGCCTCGCGCGGGAAGATTCGGACATCACCGTCATGTCGACCTCGAAGTGGACCGATCCGGAGTCAGGGGCGGAGGGGACGAGCGGCCGGCGCGCGATCACGCCATCGTGCGCGGGCGCCGAGCCCGAGACGGCGCGTCCGGCCGGCCGCGCCGGTTGCGCACCCGCCGCAAGCGCCGCTAGACGGCTGCCAACGACCGGCGCGGACCGGCCCGCCCTCGCATCGGTCCGCTCCCCTCTCCCGCGTTCCCCTGCGTCGAGACCCATCCATTTCCTCGCGCCGGACCCGCCGCATGAGCCAAGCCTCCCGCACCGGTCGCCCCGTCCGGCCCGCCTCCGCATGAACCGCCGCGCCGTCCCTCCCCTGCTCCGGGCCTACCATTACGGCCTGATCGCCCTCGAACCGGCGCTCGCGGGCCTGCTCGCGTGGCGCCGCCGCAAGGGCAAGGAGGACCCGCTGCGCCTGCCCGAACGGGTCGGGCGGCCGGGCCGGCCGCGGCCGGCGGGTCCCCTGGTCTGGGCGCACGGCGCCAGCATCGGCGAGGCCCTGTCGCTGATCGGCCTCGTCGAGCGGCTGACGCAGCGCGGCTTCACGGTGCTGGTGACCTCGGGCACCCGTACCTCGGCGGAGTTGCTCGCCGCGCGCTTGCCCAAGGGCGCCCTGCATCAGTTCGCGCCGCTCGATGCGCCCCGCTACGTCGAGCGCTTCCTCGACCACTGGCGGCCCGACCTCGCGCTCGTCGCTGAATCCGAACTCTGGCCCAACACCATCCTGGCCCTCGACCGGCGCGGCGTGCCGCTGATCCTGGTGAACGGCCGGATGTCGGAGCGCTCCGCCAAGGGCTGGGCGCGCACGCCGGATCTCGCCCGGGCGGTGCTGTCGCGCATCGCCGTCTGCCTCGTGCAGACCCGGGAGGAGGCCGACCGCTTCCGGAGCCTGGGCGCGCCGCGGGTGATGGTGGGCGGCAACCTGAAGTTCGACGCCGCGCCCCCGCCGGCCGACCCGCAGGCGCTCGCGCAGCTCGCCGGCCTCGTGGCGGGACGCCCGGTCTGGCTCGCCGCCTCTACGCATCCGGGCGAGGAGGAGATGGTGGCGGCCGTGCACCGGGCGCTCGCCCCGCGCCTGCCCTCGCTCCTCACCATCGCGGTCCCCCGCCACCCCCGGCGCGGCGCGGCCTTCGCCGCGGCCGCGCAGGGCGCGGGCCTGCACGCGGCCTTGCGCAGCCAGGGCGGCCTGCCGGACCGGCGCACCGACCTCTACGTCGCCGACACCGTGGGGGAACTCGGGCTGTTCTACCGCCTGAGCCCCGTCGCGGTGATGGGGGGGTCCTTCGTGGAGCACGGCGGCCAGAACCCGATCGAGGCGGCGCGGCTCGACTGCGCCATCCTGCACGGACCGCACGTCTGGAACTTCGCGCAGGCCTACGCGGTGCTCGACGCGGCCGGCGGCGCGCGCGCGCTCACCGATGCGGCGGGCCTCGCCGAGGCGGTGGGCGGCCTTCTCGGCGAGCCCGAGCGCCTGCACGCGATGGCGATCGCGGGACGCGGCGCGGTCGCGGCCTGCGAAGGCGCGCTGGAGCGCACGCTGGCCGCTCTCGAACCCTTCATCTGCCAGATGAAGATCGCCGGCCGCTTCCACGCCTGACCATGCGTCCCCCCGCGTTCTGGTGGCGGGAGGCGCCCACCCTGCCGGCGCGGCTGCTGGCGCCGCTCGGCCGCCTCTACGGGGGCCACGTCGCCCGGCGCATGGCGCGTTCGGGCGCGCCCGGTCCGGTGCCGGTGATCTGCGTCGGCAACGCCGCGCTGGGCGGGGCGGGCAAGACGCCGACCGCGCTCGCGCTGGCGGATCTCCTGCGCTCCCTCGGGCACCGGCCCGCCTTCCTGTCGCGCGGCTACGGCGGCCGTCTCGACGGCGTGCAGGTCGACCCCGCGCGGCACGGGGCCGCCGAGGTCGGGGACGAGCCCCTGCTGCTCGCGCGCGTCGCCCCGACCGTGGTCGCCCGCGACCGTCCGGCCGGTGCGGCGCTCTGCGCCGGCCTCGGCGCCGACGTGATCGTGATGGATGACGGGCTGCAGAACCCGTCCCTGCGCAAGGATCTCGCGCTGGCGGTGTTCGATGCAGGCGTCGGGATCGGCAACGGCCTCGCCTGTCCCGCAGGCCCCCTGCGGGCGCCGCTCCGCGCGCACTGGCCGCTGATCGACGCCGTGGTGATCGTGGGCACGGGCGCCCCGGGCGAGCGGATCGCCCGGGAGGCCGAGGTCCGGGGCATCCTCGCGGTGCGCGCCGCCCTGCGGCCCGACCCGCAGGCGGCGACGGCGCTCGCCGGGCGCCCGGTGCTCGCCTTCGCGGGGATCGGGCGCCCGGACAAGTTCTTCGCCAGCCTGCGGGCGGCCGGGGCGGAGGTGCGGGCGACCCGGGCGTTTCCGGATCACCACCGCTACCGACCGCAGGACCTCGCCGCCCTGACGCGCGAGGCGGCGCGGGCGGGCCTCACGCTCGTCACCACCGAGAAGGACCGGGTGAAGCTGCCGCCGGACGCGGCGGTGGCGACCCTGCCGGTGCGGCTCGTGATCGCCGAGGACGGCGCGTTGCGGGCACGGCTCGCCGCGGTCACGCGCCGATCACAGACCTAGCGCGGGCAGCATCCCCTCTCCCGTGCGGGAGAGGGGCAGGGGTGAGGGTCCCGGGAGGGTGCAGCAAGAAGGCGGAACGGTATCGGCGCCAGCACTGAGGCTGGTTGCTGAACCTGAAGCGTTGCGCTCCCCTCACTAACCCTCAGCGCTTCACTGCGGCACCCTCCCGGGACCCTCATGCGGGATCTTCGATCCCCATGCCCTTCTCCCGCACGGGAGAAGGGTTCCCCGCGCTGCCCGCGCTTCAAACAAGCACCGCCGCGCCATTCCGGGAGGCCGGATTACGGCCGGCCGATCTCCCGCAGGCGCTGCAGCGCGGCCTCCGGGGTCGCGTAGGGCTCCTGGCGGGCGACGCTCCAGTAGCGCAGTTCGTCGAGCGGGATCTCGGCCCCGGTCACGGCACAGCGCACGAAGCGGCCGGGCCGCACGACACGCAGGTTGCTGTCGCCGTACTCGACGACCGCCTCGCCCGTCCCACCGCGCTCGAACCGTCCCAGCATCTCGGTCCCCGTCTCGCCCTGAACGGGAGCGGTGTACGTCCGCCGGGCGCGTCTGTCGACGGGATCGCGGCGGAGCGGCCGGCCCGGAGGCATGCCGGGCCGAAGGCACCCGCCCGATCCCCGGCCCGGCCGCGCCGCGCCGGGCCTTGTCTTTTGCGCGACGAGCGAAGAAGGTGCGCCGCGATGTCGACCCCTGCACCGACCTGACCGGACACAGTATGCGCAACATCAGCCGAAAGATCGGCCGCCTGATCGGCGGCGGCCAACCGAAATTTGCTCGGCAGGACTACAAGCAAACCTGGAATTCGATCTCCGGAACCGAAGACGCCGCCAAGATGGCGGTCGGCGGCCACACGGACGAGACGCTCTACAAGGATACGGGTCTCGCGACCAAGCGCATGCTGGAGGAGACGGTCGGGGTCCGCCCCGACGACGTGATCCTGGAGATCGGCGCCGGGGTCGGCCGCGTGGGGGCCGTGCTCGCACCGGTGTGCCGCAAGTGGATCGGGGCCGATGTCTCGGCCGGCATGGTCCGGCACATGCGTCACCGGCTGGCCGCCTTTCCGAACGCGGAGCCCGTCGAGATCAGCGGCTTCGATCTCGCGCCGGTCCCCGACGCCTCGGTTGACATGGTCTATTGCACGATCGTGTTCATGCACCTGGAGGAGTGGGACCGCTACAACTACGTCCGCGAGGCCTACCGGGTGCTCAAGCCGGGCGGCCGCCTCTATGTCGACAACGTCAACCAGCTCACCGACGCGGGCTGGGAGGTCTTCGAGGCGCATCGCGCGATCCCGCCGCAGAAGCGCCCGCCCTACATCAGCAAGACCTCGACCCCGCAGGAACTGATCAACTATCTCACGCGCGCGGGCTTCGACGGCATCCGGAACTTCGACCGGGAGCGCTACGTGGTGGTGTACGGCACCAAGCCGCAGCGGCATTCCTGATCGAGGATCGGGTGGCACGCCGGCACGAGCCGGGCGGATGCGAAGCGACGGCGGCAGCGGAGCGCGTGAGGCTCCGCTGCCGCCGTCGTTCCTGGGGGCCGATCGCCGTCAGAGCCGGTAGCGGATCTGATCCGTCCAGAACCGCTCCAGGCGGGCGAGCGCCAGGTTGAGGCGGCCGAAATCGTCCTCCGAGATGCCGCCGATCGGCTGGATCGTCTTGGCGTGCTTGTCGTAGAGGCCGCGGACGATCTCGTGGACCTCGCGGCCCTTGTCGGTGAGGCTGATGCGCACCGAGCGCCGGTCGGTCTTCGAGCGGGCGTGGTGCAGGTAGCCGGCCTCGACCAGCTTCTTGACGTTGTAGGACACGTTCGAGCCGAGATAGTAGCCGCGGGTGCGCAGCTCGCTCGCGGTCAGCTCCTTGTCGCCGATGTTGTAGAGCAGGAGCGCCTGGACGCTGTTGACGTCCTCGCGGCCGCGGCGCTCGAACTCGTCCTTGATCACGTCGAGGAGCCGGCGGTGCAGGCGCTCGACGAGGTGGAGGGCCTCCAAGTAGTGGGGACGGACCGACGCCTCGGCCTCGGGAGCCCGGGCCTGGTCGGCGACCTTCAACGCTTGGTTCTTCATGGCTGCCTCGCTGTACTGGGTGCGTTGGCGGTGTGTCCCGCTCCGCTTATGCAGCCAACCTAGGTCGACCCCGTGAATTTGGGTTTAAACGACAGGCTAAATTCTCGATTTACCGATGTAGGTAAATTGAAGATAAATCGCCCGATTCACTCCGCGCGGCGCCCGGCCTCAGCGTATCTCGCGCGAGGCGAGCCAGGACACGATAAAGTAAAGCGTAACGATGACTGAATCGAAGGCGAGGTTGGCGAGGCTCATCGGCAGGAGGAGCGGCGTCAGCAGGGCCAGCACGAAGGCGGAGGTGGCGGCGAGCAGCCAGACCACGCCGCCCCAGGCGCTCGCGAGCCACAGGCCCACCGCCGCCAGGAGGTCGATCACCCCGAAGTAGATGATGACGGCCTGCCGGCCGATCGGCGCTCCCTCGAAGGGCGGCGCGTCGGGCCGCGCGTCGAGGATCTCCGCCCAGGCGCTGAGGCCCTTGATCATCCAGATCACCGCGACGATGCGCATGAACCAGACCAGCACCACGTCCCAGCGGGTGCGGGCGGAGGGCTGGGAGCGCTCGATGCGGTCGCTGCCGTCCTCGGCCAGCGTGATCCGGCGCGGCGCCTGGCCCTTCACCTTGGCAAGGCCGCGCATGTCAGGTGAACCGGGGTTCGTCGGGCAGGGCGGCGAAGTAGGCCGCGACCACCTCAGGCGTCACCGCGTCGAGGCTCGCCGGGTTCCAGCGCGGTTCTCCGTCCTTGTCGATGATGACGGCCCGCACGCCCTCGAAGAAATCGTGCCCCTGGAGGACGCGCGTCACGATGCGGTACTCGGTGCGCATGGCCTCCGGGAAGCTGAGGGCGCCGCCCCGCCGCATCTGCTCGCAGGCGATCGCGAGGCTGGTGGGCGAGCGCGTGCGGATCGTGGCGGCGGTCCGGGCGGCGAAGTCCGAGCCCTCGGCGGCGGCCGCGTCGAGCCGCGCCAGCACCTCGGCCACGCCGCCGGTCCCGAAGCAGGCCGCGATGAGCGCCCGCTCGGCGGCCACCGGGCCGGGGGCGGGCGCCTCCGCGGGCGCGTGGCGCGCCAGCACCTCCTCCGGCGCCCCCCCGGCGGCGAGCGCCTCGGCGATGGCCTCGAAGGACGCGGCCGGGGCGGCATGCGTGGCGAGGCCCACCGCGAGGGCATCCCCGCGCCCGACCCGCTCGCCGGTGAGCGCGAGGTAGACCCCCACGGCGTCGGGGAGCCGCGGCAGCGCGTAGGTCGCCCCGATGTCGGGGAAGAAGCCGATGGCCACCTCCGGCATCGCGAAGGCGTAGCGCTCGCCCGCCACCCGGTGCGAGCCGTGCAGCGACAGGCCGACCCCGCCGCCCATCACGATCCCGTCGATGAGCGAGACGATCGGCTTGTGGTAGCGGTGGATGAGCGCGTTGAGGGCGTATTCCGCACGCCAGAACGCATCGACCACGTCGCCGCGGCCGCCCCGCGCGTCGTCGTGGAGGCGGCGGATGTCGCCGCCCGCGCTGAAGGCGCGGCCCGCCCCGCGCAGCACGATGCAGGACACGCCCGGCTCCTGCGCCCAGGCGTCCAGCGCCTGCCGCAGCCGGCGCACCATGCCGAGCGTCAGCGCGTTGAGGGCCTGCGGGCGGTTGAGGGTGACGAGACCGGCCGCGCCGCGCCGCTCGCACAGGATCTCGTCATCCGCCTCGTCCGCCATGCCATCCTCCGGAGATGCCCCGGGCGGTAAACCAGCCGCGCGGCGGTGCGTCAACGCGAGCGGCGCGCCCGCCGCCGGACTGCCATGTGGAGGGTGCGAGCCCGGGCGGGTTCTGGCCCCGCCGAGACTGTGCTAGCCGTACATTAGAAGAATGCCAGCGGCCCGCGCCCGCCCGGGAGGCCTGAGAAGTCCGATGTCGCAGATCCAGCCCCTCGCCCGCCCCCTCGCCCGCGATGCCGCGCGCAGCGACGCCCCCGGCCTCGCCCTGGCCCAGCGCCCGCGGCGCAACCGCAAGGCCGAGTGGTCGCGCCGCCTCGTGCGCGAGGCGACCCTGACCGTCGACGACCTGATCTGGCCGCTCTTCCTCATCGAGGGCGAGGGGCGGCGCGAGCCGGTGGCCTCCATGCCGGGCGTCGAGCGCCTGAGCGTGGACGAGGCGGTGCGCGTGGCCGAGCGGGCGGCGGACTTGCGGATCCCCGCGATCTCGTTCTTTCCCTACGTCGATCCCGCTTTGCGCGACGAGACCGGCTCGGAGGCGCTCAACCGCAACAACCTCGTGTGCCGGGCGGTGCGGGCCGTGAAGGCGGCGGTGCCGGAGATCGGCGTCATCACCGACGTGGCGCTCGACCCCTACACCAGCCACGGCCATGACGGGCTCCTGCGCGACAGCGTCATCGTCAACGACGAGACCGTGGCGCTGCTCGTGGAGCAGAGCCTGATCCAGGCCGAGGCCGGCACCGACGTGATCGCCCCCTCCGACATGATGGACGGGCGGGTCGGCGCGATCCGGGCCGGGCTCGACAAGGCGGGCTTCCGCGACGTGCAGATCATGACCTACGCGGCCAAGTACGCCAGCGCCTTCTACGGCCCGTTCCGCGACGCGATCGGCACCAGCGCGATCCTCAAGGGCGACAAGCGCACCTATCAGATGGACCCCGGCAACAGCGAGGAGGCCCTGCGCGAGGTGGCGCTCGACCTCGACGAGGGCGCCGATTCCGTCATGGTCAAGCCGGGCCTGCCCTATCTCGACATCATCCGGCGCGTGAAGGACGGGTTCGGGGTGCCGACCTTCGCCTACCAGGTCTCGGGCGAGTACGCGATGATCGCGGCGGCGGCCCAGAACGGCTGGCTCGACGGCGAGCGCGCCATGATGGAGAGCCTGCTCGCCTTCAAGCGCGCCGGGGCGGACGGGGTGTTCACCTACTTCGCGCCGCGCGTCGCGGAGCGGCTGCGGGCCGGGTGACCCGGTGCTCGGAACGGATCGTCCGAACACCGTGTCCCGATCCGCGCGGTGGAGCCGAGGCTCCGCCCACCCGAGCGAAGCCGGTTCCCGCATGGTGACGCACCGCGTCGGACGCCGCACGGCGCCCGCGCTCGCGGCCGTCGCGCTCGCCCTGCTGGCGGCCTGCGCCACCGCCGTGGATTCCGAGCGGGCGCGGGTCTGCCGCCGGGTGCTGCCGACCCTGGTCGAGACGGGCGGGATCCTGCGGGTGCTGCGCACCGGCCCGGGGGACCTGCCCCGCAGCGTGCGGGTGGACTACGTGGAGGAGCGGCCCGGCCGCTCCCCGCGCACCCGACGGGCGGAGTGCCGTTTTTCCGAGATGAGCCGCACCGACCTCGCGGGCGTGGTGAGCGACGGCGTGCCGGTGGGCGGCGCCTCGCTCTACCTCCTCAAGCGCTACTATCTCGACACGCCCGACGCCGCGGTCGCCGAGCCCGGGGCGGGCTGAGTGTTTCGCGCCGCCGCGCAACGTCGTTCGACGTGTCGAAGCGCCGTGAGCGTGGACCGGCCAGATTCCGCAGCACGCTGCACCGACGATCAGACCGGCCGCATCGATCCGAGGCGGAAGCCGGCCTCGGCACACAGCCATGTCCCGGCAGGTCCCGTTAAGCTGGATTGATGGACCGCTTCGATCCTGCGGTCCGCCTACAGAATGGCCTTGATGCCCTTGCGCTTGGCGAGCGCGAGCAGCTTGAGTGATGGGCCGCTCGGCTTCTTCTCCCCACGCTCCCATTGGCTCACGAGCGAGGTCGTGACGTTCAGAGTCAGCGCGAAGATCGCTTGGCTCATCTGCGCCGCCTCGCGGATCCCTTTGATGCGATCGGGTTGCAGGTCATCCACGGGCGTCAGACAGGCCGCATCGAACTGGCGCATGGTCGCCTTGTCGACCGCACCGACCTTGTGGAGGCCCTGCATCGCCAGATGGGCCGATCGCAGCGCATCGCTACGGTAATTTTTCCTGAGTTTCGTCATCTTCGATCTCGATCCATTCCTTCGCGGCGACCAGCCTCTCGATCTCATCCTCGCCCAGATTGGCGAAGTGCTTGGCCAATTCCCGGAAGACCTCAAGCGCTTCGGGGCTCAAGTTACCCTGCGCGTTCTTCGGGAACATGTGCACGAACACGGTGATGTCGCCGGCCTTGAACACCACGATGGCGCGGAACCCGCCGGAGCGCCCTTCGTTGGGACGCTCAACCCGTTGCTTGATGAGGAACTTCCCGAGAGTGGCATCGATCTGGCCGGACTCGGCTCGTGACGCACTGTCACGAAGGACCTCGTCAGGTATCTTGCTGCGGCGCGAAATGCGAGCGAAAATCTTGGTCTTGAACGCCCTCATGCTCGGGCATTTCCTTTATTACCGAGAAAGCAAAATACATTGAAATAACGCCACAATAACATCATGCCGGAACGGCGTGCAGCGAACCGCCCGCCGCCCCTCAAGGCCGGAACAAACCCCGGTCCGCCTCATAACTATAGCACTCGGTGCTATAGTGCAAGGGGCCGCGGCCGATCTGGTCGGGGCGCCTCGCGCAGCCCTCAGCACAGGGGCCGCACCACCTCCCGCGTGGACGGCGCGTCGGCGAAGGCGCGACCGACCGGGCTTTCGAAGAAGAGCAGGGCAGCCGCGCTGCTGTACCGAAGGTCGTCGCCGGCCGCCATCGACGCGGTCGCGCCGGCCGGGCGCTCACGGGCTTGACCCGGCCGCGCGGCGAGCCCCGTCACCCTCGGCCCACCACGCGCTTTTTCTTGTGCGGGCGTGAGCGGTGCGGTTCATGCTGGGGCGGCGAAGAACCCCGCCGCCGGCGGGCCGAACCCGGGAGGCGCCGCGCGTGAGCCAGCCCTATGCCATCGCCCCCGACGACGTCGCCCGGGCGGCCGAGACCATCCGGGGTCACGTGCTGCGCACGCCGCTCGTGCCCGCCCCGCGCCTGTCGCAGCTCACCGGCGCCCGGGTGCTGGTCAAGCACGAGAACATGCAGGCGACCGGCGCCTTCAAGGAGCGCGGGGCGGTCAACCGCCTGAGCGCCCTCGCGCCGGACGAGCGCCGCCGCGGCGTCGTGGCGATGTCGGCCGGCAACCACGCCCAGGCGGTGGCCTATCACGCCAGCCGCATGGGCATCCCCGCCACCATCGTGATGCCGGCGACCACCCCGCTGGTGAAGGTCGAGAACACCCGCGCGCACGGCGCCACCGTGCTGCTGCAGGGCGAGACGCTCGCGGAGGCGGCGGAGCTGGCGGGCCGCCTCGTGGCCGAGCGCGGCCTCGTCCTCGTCCACCCCTACGACGACCCGGCGGTGATGGCCGGCCAGGGCACCGTCGCGCTGGAGATGCTGGCGGACGCCCCGGACCTCGACTGCCTCGTGGTGCCGATCGGGGGCGGCGGCCTGATGGCGGGGATTGCGGTCGCCGCCATGGTCCGCCCGGACCTCGACCTCGTCGGCGTCGAGGCGGCGCTCTACCCCTCCTTCCTCAATGCCATCGACGGGACGTCCCGCCCGGTCGGCGGCCCGACGCTGGCCGAGGGCATCGCGGTCAAGACCGTGGGGCGCCTGACCTTGCCGATCATCCGCGACCGGGTGCGCGAGATCGTCCTCGTGGACGAGCCGCAGATCGAGCGGGCGGTGCACGATTACGCGACGCTCCAGCGCAGCCTCGCGGAGGGCGCGGGCGCCGCCGGCCTCGCCGCCCTGATGGCCCGGCCGGATCTTTTCGCCGGCCGCACGGTCGGCCTCGTCCTGTGCGGCGGCAACATCGACGCGCGGCTCCTCGCCTCCGTGATGGTGCGCGAGCTGGAGCGGGAGGATTGCATCGTCTCCTTCCGGATGACGGCGAGCGACCGGCCCGGCGTGCTCGGGCGGGTCGCCGGACGGCTCGGCGATCTCGGCGCCAACATCCTGGAGGTCTCGCACGGGCGCCTGCACCTCGACGTGCCGGCGAAGAGCGTGTCGATCGACGTCACCATCGAGACCCGCGGCCCCGCCCACACCGCCGAGATCCTCGACACCCTGAACCGCGAGGGCCTGAACCCGCGCCGCATCGGCCCCCACGGCGGCTCCATCACCGGAAGCTGACCGGAGGCCCTTGAGCGGGGCCGCAGGCAGTCCCACCTATCCTCCATCACGCGGCCGATGGAGCGCGGGCGATGGCGAATTCGTGGCAGGGCAACACCGGGCCGGGCCAGGGCTGGCAGGGTCAGACTTGGCAAGGTCAGACTTGGCAGGGCTCTCCGGGGCCGATGCCGGGCTACGGCCCGCCGGCCGTGGTGGCCTACGCGTCGCTGACCCGGCGCTTCTTCGCCTACCTCCTCGACATCGTCTTCATCTTCGGCTTCACCTGCCTGCTCTGGATGGCGATCGCGCTGATCGGCGTCATCACCTTCGGGCTGGGCTGGGCGCTGTTCGCGATCCTGCCGGCGAGCGGCATCCTGTACGCGGCGATCACGCTCGGCGGCGAGAAACAGAGCACGCTCGGCATGCGCATGCTGGGCCTGCGCGGCGTCCAGGCCGAGACCGGCGGGCCGGTGGACTGGATCACCGCGGGCGTGCACGCGCTCCTGTTCTACGTCGCGGTCTCGACCTTCCTGCTCTGGCTGGTGGATGTCGGCATCGGCCTCCTGCGCCAGGACCGGCGCACGGGCCACGACCTCATCGTCGGGCTCGCGATCGTGGAGGCGCCCTGACCGGACTAAGCCGGAAGAGCGGGCGCGTGCCCGTGCCGATCCGGCGCCGCCCTGTTGAGCCGCCAAGCCGCGGTGCTATGCTGATCCGCGCGGTGCTCCGAGGCCGCGCCTGCGAGCGACCCGAAGCGTGACCAGCCACCCGCGCGACGCCCCCCAATTCTACCTGACGGCGCCCTCGCCCTGCCCCTACCTGCCGGGGCAGCAGGAGCGGAAGGTCTTCACCCACCTCGTCGGCCGCCGCGCCCGCGACCTCAACGAGATCCTGACCCAGGGCGGCTTCCGCCGCTCGCAGACCATCGCCTACCGGCCGGCCTGCGAGACCTGCCGCGCCTGCATCTCGGTGCGCGTCGTCGTCAACGACTTCGTGCCGAGCCCGAGCCAGCGCCGGGTGACGCGGCGCAACCGCGACCTCGTGGGCCAGCCGCAGCCGAACCGCCCGGCCTCCGAGCAGTACGCCCTCTTCCGCCGCTACCTCGACGCCCGCCACGGCGACGGCGGCATGGTGGACATGACCGTGCTCGACTACGCCATGATGGTGGAGGACAGCCACGTCGAGACCCACCTCGTGGTCTACCGCAAGCGCGGCCCCGACACCGCCATCAACGGCCGCGGGGTGGGCGCACCCGTCGCGGTCTGCCTCACCGACGTCCTCTCGGACGGGCTCTCGATGGTCTACTCGTTCTACGAGCCGGCCGAGGCCGACCGCTCGCTCGGCACCTACATGATCCTCGATCACATCGAGCGCGCGCGGCTCCTGGGCCTGCCCTACCTCTACCTCGGCTACTGGGTCGAGGGCTCCCGCAAGATGGACTACAAGGCCAAGTTCGCCCCCCAGGAGCGGCTGATGCCGCAGGGCTGGGCGCGGGTGGAGTGAGGGGGCGGGACCGCCTCCCTATCGCGCCGAGCCCACGACCGCCGCGAACCGTCACACCCCCGTCCTGAAGACAGCCGGCCCACCATCGAGGCCGCGCGGTCGGGTCCGGGACGCGCCGGGGCTACGCGCCCCGCGCCGCGATCGCCTCGACCTCCACGAGGGAGCCGTGGTGGAGTTCCGGGACGGGCACGACGGTACGGGCCGGCTTCGCCTCGCCGAACACCTCGGCGTAGATCCGGTTGAAGGCGGGCCAGTGCTCCACCCCGACGATGTAGACCGTCACGCGCAGCACCCGCTCCGGCCCGCAGCCGGCCTCGGCCAGAATGGCCAGCAGGTTGGCCAGGGCCTGACGAACCTGCACCTCGAACGGCTGATCGGCCGTGGGCGTGCCGTCGCGGCGCGGCGCGAGCTGGCCGGAGACGAAGACGAGGTCGCGCCACGCGGTCGCCTGCGAGTAGTGGCCGACCGGCGCCGGAACCGCGGCGGTGGCGATGCGCTCGATGGGATCCGTCACGGCGTGCTCTCCTACCAACCGTTGATGCGGGGCCAGACCGCCCCGACGCGTCCCTGCGCGTCGAGGACGTGATAGCGGTCGTGCTGCGCGCCGGTCGCGCAGGCGTGGTTGGGCAGGATGCGCAGGCGCGAGCCGATCGGCAGGTCCGGCAGCGCGGCCTCGGCGCCGCGCCGCAGCGCGACGATGCCGTGCTCCTGGTTGGCGTCGGCGACGATGAGGTCCCGGTACGGCCGGCCCGCCAGATCGCAGACCACGCCGTAGCCCTGATCCACGGCCTGCCGCGCCGTGCCGCGATCCCGCGACAGCGCCATCCAGCCGGCATCCGTGATGATCCAGCCCTTCGCCGGCTGATGCCCGATCACCGTGGCGAGCACGGACAGGGCGATGTCCTCCACCGCCACCGAGCCGACCCCCGCCTGGAAGAGATCGCCGAACATGAACACCCCGGCGCGCACCTCGGTGATTCCGGCAAGGTCGCGGGCGTACCGGGCGGTCGGGGTCGAGCCGACGCTCACCACCGGGCAGGACAGGCCCGCCGCCCGCAAGGCCTCCGCCGCCATGATGGCCGCGCGGCACTCCGCTTCGGCCGCCGCCGTGAGGGCGGTGGGGTCGTGCTGGATGGCGTAGCTGTCGCCCGCGTGGAGCAGGACGCCGCGCAATGTGGCATGGCCGGCGGTCAGCCGCTGGCCGATCGCCACGAGCGTCGCCGTGTCGGTCGGCGCGACGCCGGAGCGGTGGCCGTCCGCGTCCACCTCGATCAGGACCGGCACGGAATCCCCGCTGCTGCGCGCGTGCGCCGCCACGGCGTCGGCCTGCGCCACGCTGTCGAGGATGACGGCCAGATCGGCACCGCGCGCCCGGATGGCCGCGACGCGGTCGAGCTTCGCCGGGGCGATGCCCACGCCGTAGATCATGTCGCGCACGCCGCCCTCGGCGAAGGACTCCGCCTCGCGCAGGGTCGAGACCATGGCGGGACCCTCCGGGGTCGTCATGGCGATGCGGGCGACGTCGAGGGACTTCGCGGTCTTGAGGTGCGGCCGGAAGGCGACCCCGAGGCGCGTCAGGTGCGCGCGCATCCCCGCGACGTTGGCCCGCAGCCGCGCCTCGTCGAGGAGCAGGCAGGGGGTCTCCAGGGCGTCGAGCGCCGTGCCCGCCGCCAGCGGCCGTGGTTCGGGGCCGGGATGGGTCGTGGGCATGATGATCCTCCGTCGCCCTGTGGAGCCGGACACTGACCACACGGCGCCCCACAACGCCATCAACGTCTGGTGTCTGCTGCATGAAGACCGGGCGTTCTGCGGGCCATCGAGGCTGGCGCGTCGCCCGCCGGGGACGCGCCGCTCCTTGCCTTCCCGGCCGTCCTCCAATAGCCATCGCGGCACCATCCAGCGACCGTCCCCGGCTGGTCTGCCTGTTCACCGTCTGCGCACGGTTTCGCCAACGCTCTCAGGACGTTGGGCAACACCGGCGACCCGCATCACGGAGCGAGTACATGATCCCCCGCTACAGCCGGCCCGAGATGACGGCGATCTGGTCGCCGGAGACCCGCTTCCGGATCTGGTTCGAGATCGAGGCGCACGCCACCACGGCGCTCGCCGAGATCGGGGTGGTGCCGCGGGAGGCGGCCGAGCGGGTCTGGGAGAAGGGGCGCGACGCGGTGTTCGACGTCGCCCGCATCGACGAGATCGAGCGCGTCACCAAGCACGACGTGATCGCCTTCCTCACTCACCTCGCCGAGATCGTCGGGCCGGAGGCGCGCTTCGTCCACCAGGGCATGACCTCGTCGGACGTGCTCGACACCTGCTTCAACGTGCAGCTCGTGCGCGCCACCGACCTCTTGGTCGCGGACGTGGATGCGCTGCTCGCCGCGCTGAAGCGCCGGGCCTTCGAGCACAAGCTCACCCCCACCATCGGCCGCTCGCACGGCATCCACGCCGAGCCGGTCACCTTCGGGCTCAAGCTCGCCCAGGCCCATGCCGAGTTCGCCCGCGCCAGGGAGCGGCTGCTCGCCGCCCGGGAAGAGGTCGCGACCTGCGCCATCTCGGGGGCGGTCGGCACCTTCGCCAACATCGATCCGCGCGTGGAGGAATACGTCGCGCGGCAGATGGGGCTGACGCCGGAGCCCGTCTCGACGCAAGTCATCCCGCGCGACCGCCACGCCATGTACTTCGCGACGCTCGGCGTCGTGGCCTCCTCGATCGAGCGGCTGGCGACCGAGGTGCGCCACCTGCAGCGCACCGAGGTGCTGGAGGCGGAAGAGTATTTTTCCGAGGGGCAGAAGGGCTCCTCGGCCATGCCGCACAAGCGCAACCCGGTGCTCACCGAGAATCTCACCGGCCTCGCCCGCATGGTGCGCGCCTACGCGCTGCCCGCGATGGAGAACGTGGCGCTCTGGCACGAGCGGGACATTTCCCACTCCTCGGTCGAGCGCATGATCGGACCGGACGCCACCGTCACCCTCGACTTCGCGCTCGCCCGCCTCACCGGGGTCGTCGACAAGCTGCTCGTCTATCCCGAGAGCATGCAGCGCAACCTCGACCGGCTCGGCGGCCTCGTCCACTCGCAGCGCGTCCTGCTGGCCCTGACCCAGGCCGGCGTCTCGCGCGAGGACGCCTACCGGCTGGTGCAGCGCAACGCCATGCCGGTCTGGCGCGGCGAGGGCGAGTTCCTGACCCTGCTCAAGGCCGACCCGGAGGTCACCGCGGCGCTCTCGCCCGAGGCCATCGAGGCCTGCTTCGACCTCGGCTACCACTACAAGCACGTGGACACGATCTTCCGCCGGGTCTTCGGGGAGGCGTGAGGACCGTCGCGCGGAGAGCGGCCTGCGCCTAGCCGGCGAGCACCGCCCGCGCATCGTGCCGGGCGAGCCGCCCGAGCAGGAAGTCCACCTCCGCGCGGGCCGCGGGCGTCAGCCCGCCCGCGGGGCGGCGCTGGGCGTCCGAGGCGATGAGGCCGCGGCGCATCAGCACGTACTTGCGCACAGCGAGCCCGATGCCGGGCTGCTGCTCGTAGCGCAGGAGCGGCAGGTGCGCGTCGAAGATGTCGTGCGCCCGGTCGCGCTCGCCGGCCGCGGTGAGGCGCACCACGTCCACCAGCATCTCCGGGAAGGCGTAGCCCGTCATGGCGCCGTCCGCGCCGCGCTCGCACTCGAAGTCGAGGAAGAGGCCGCCGTTGCCGCACAGGATCGAGATCGGCCGCATCGACCCGTCGCGCTGGAAGCCGCGCAGGGCCGAGATCTTTTCCAGCCCCGGCCAGTCCTCGTGCTTGAGCATGACGCAGGACGGGTTGTCCGACACGATCCGCCGGATGACGCCGGGCGTCATCACCACCGTGAAGCTCAAGGGATAATCCTGGATCACGAAGGGCACGTCGCGGCCGATCGCCTCCACGGCCTGGGCGTAGTAGCCGACGATCTGGTCGTCGGTGCGCAGGCTGGAGGGCGGCGCGATCATCACGCCCGCCGCGCCCGCATCCATCGCGGTCCTGGCGAGCCCGGCCATCGCGGCGAAGCCCGGGGCCGAGACGCCGACGATCACCGGCAGCCGCGTGCGCCGGATGAAGCGGGACGCGACCGCGGCCGATTCGGCTCCGTCGAGCTTGGGCGCCTCGCCCATCACCCCGAGGACCGTCAGGCCGGTCGCGCCGATCTCCCCGTAGACGTCGGTGATGCGGTCGATCGAGGCCTCGTCGATGCGGCCGTCCGGGAGGAAGGGGGTCGGGGCGATGGGATAGACGCCGCTGGCGTCGGGGGAGAGCCGCATGGCCGGGTCCTGCGCTGGAGATTTTCGCGACACTAGTAGGCGGGGTCGCGGCCGCGCAACCGCGCGCCTCGCACGGCCCGCCGGCGCGAAACGCGCTTGCGGCGGGCCGAGAAGCGATGCTTGAAAGGGCGAAACAGCCCCCGAGGACCCCCGCATGGCCCGCATCGTCTACGTCAACGGCCGCTTCCTGCCCTACGAGGACGCGTCGATCCCGATCATGGACCGGGGCTTCCTGTTCGCGGACGGGATCTACGAGGTCAGCGCGGTGCTCGGGGGCAAGCTCGTCGACAACGACGCGCATCTGGCGCGGCTCGACCGCTCGCTCGGCGAGATCGGCATCCGCAACCCGCACGACGCGGCCGCCTGGACGCAGCTGCAGGAGGAGCTGATCGCCCGCAACGGGCTCACCGAGGGGGGCGTCTACATGCAGGTGACGCGCGGCGTCGCCGAGCGCGACTTCGCCTTCCCGCCCGCGGACGTGGCGCCGACCATCGTGATGTTCACGCAGGCCAAGACCATCGCGGCCAATCCCCTGGCCGACCGGGGGGCCAAGGTGGTGAGCGTCGAGGACCTGCGCTGGAAGCGGCGGGACATCAAGTCGGTGGCGCTGCTCGCCCAGGTGCTCGCCAAGCAGCACGCCGCCGAGGCCGGCGCCGCCGAGGCCTGGATGCACGAGGACGGCTTCGTGACCGAGGGCGGCTCGTCCACCGCCTTCATCATCACGGAGGACGGGCGCATCGTCACCCGTCCGCTCTCCACCGCCATCCTGCCGGGCATCACCCGGCGCGCCGTGATGCGGCTGGCCGAGGAGGCCGGGCTGACGATCGAGGAGCGGCCCTTCAGCCTGGAGGAGGCGTTCGGGGCCGCCGAGGCCTTCTTCACCAGCGCCTCGGCCTTCGTGATGCCGGTGATCGAGATCGACGGGCGCCGGATCGGCGGCGGCCAGCCGGGTCCCCTCACCCGGCGCCTGCGCGGCCTCTACCTGGAGATGGCGGCGGCCTGACCGGCCGTCATCTTGGCGGTTAGCGGAGCCGGAACCGGATCCGCGGCGGGCCGGTTTCCCCTCCAACGACCGAGAGGAGAAACACATGGCCAAGCTGATGCGCGGCGCCGGGCTGGCGCTGGCGGCGCTCCTGAGCACCGCCGCCCTCGCCCAGTCGCCCGACGCGCCGCTGAAGGGGCGCGACTCCGACCCCGTCCTGCCGCCGCCGAACGAGCGCATCCCCGAGCGCGTGCGGCCGAACGACACCGACACGACCGGCTCGACGCTGAGCGACCGGCTCGAGAAATCGGACGGCGTGCTGCGCCCGCCGTCGAACGGCACGCCCGACATGACCGTGAAGCCGCCGGAGCCGAACCCGAACTCGACCCGGGTCATCCGGCCCGGCGACCTCCCCGGCACCGGCAACACCGAAGCCAAGTGATCGTGGGCCAAGTGATCCCGGCTGGGGCGGAATCCCCGGCGCGATGCCGGCCGCTTCCTTGATTTCCCGCCCCGGATCGCCCAAGACCCTCGCATCAAGACCCGCTCATCGCGACAGCCCCGCGCCGCTGGCCGGGGCTGTCCGTGCGCGTGATCGGGACAGAGTTGGCAAGACAGGTTGGACGGAATGGCGAACGTCGTCGTCGTGGGCGCCCAGTGGGGCGACGAGGGCAAGGGCAAGATCGTCGACTGGCTCGCCGAGCAGGCCGATGTCGTGGTGCGCTTCCAGGGCGGCCACAATGCCGGCCACACGCTGGTGATCGACGGGACCACCTACAAGCTCTCGCTGCTGCCCTCGGGGGTGGTGCGCGGCGGCACGCTGTCGGTGATCGGCAACGGGGTCGTGGTCGATCCCTGGCACCTCGTGGACGAGATCGCGCGGCTCAAGACCCAGGGCGTGTCGATCACCCCCGACTCGCTGCGCATCGCCGACAACGCCACCCTGATCCTGCCGCTCCACCGCGAGCTCGACCATTTTCGCGAGAACGCCAACGCGGCCCTGAAGATCGGCACGACCAAGCGCGGCATCGGCCCGGCCTACGAGGACAAGGTCGGGCGGCGGGCGATCCGGGTGGTCGACCTCGCCGATGCCGACCTGCTCGGCGCCAAGATCGAGCGGCTGCTCGCCCACCACAACGCCCTGCGCCGGGGCCTCGGCATCGAGGAGGTCGACGCGGCCGCGCTCAAGAGCGAGCTGCTCGCCATCGCGCCGCAGATCCTGCCCTTCGCCGACACCGTCTGGGCGCTCCTCGACGAGGCGCGGCGGGCCGGCCAGCGCATCCTGTTCGAGGGCGCGCAGGGCGCGCTCCTCGACGTCGACCACGGCACCTATCCGTACGTCACCTCCTCGAACATTGTCGCCGCGCAGGCCGCCACCGGCTCGGGCCTCGGCCCCTCGGCGATCGGCTACGTGCTCGGCATCGTGAAGGCCTACACCACCCGGGTGGGCGAGGGCCCCTTCCCCACCGAACTCACCGACGCGATCGGCGAGAAGATCGGCGAGCGCGGGCGCGAGTTCGGCGTGGTCACGGGCCGCAAGCGCCGCTGCGGCTGGTTCGACGCCGCCCTGGTGCGCCAGACCGTGCGGACCTCCGGCATCGACGGGATCGCGCTCACCAAGCTCGACATCCTCGACGGCTTCGAGACCATCAAGATCTGCACCGGCTACCGCCTCGACGGGCAGGTGATCGACCACCTGCCGGCGAGCCAGGCGGACCAGGCCCGGGTGGAGCCGGTCTACGAGACCATCGACGGCTGGTTCGAGACCACGGCGGGCGCCCGCTCCTGGGCCGAGCTGCCCGCGCAGGCGATCAAGTACGTGCGCCGCATCGAGGAGCTGATCGGCACCACGGTGGCGCTGCTCTCGACCTCGCCCGAGCGCGACGACACCATCCTGGTCCACAATCCCTTCGAAGACTGAGCCCGGACGCGGCTCCGCCCCACCTGCTTGACGCAGCGTGCGGGCCGCGACATGGCAGGCGCGGACCATGGCCGATTATTATCCCCTGCTCGCCCGCGCCCTCGACGCCCTGCCCGACCGCTCGCCGGACATGCGCAGGGCGGTCTACGAGCGCGCCCGGACCGCGCTGACCGCGCAGCTGCGCACCCTCGACCCGCCGCTCTCCGAGGAGGACATCGCGGCGGAGTGCCGCTCGCTCGATGCCGCGATCGCCCGGCTTGAGAACGAGCAGGGCGGCGAGGCGCCGACGCCCGCACCGGCCCCCGAGCCCGAACCCGCACCGGCCCTCCCGGAGCCCGAACCGGCGCTCCCGCCGGCCCCGGCCGCCGACGCGCTGCCCGAACCCGGGCCGCCGATCGCCCTCAAGGTGCCGGAGCCCGAGCGCCCGAAGCCGCCTCCGCCGGCCGAACCGGCGACGCCCGAGGCCGGCGCCGACGACAACCCGGCCGGCCGCCAGCGCCCGCGCATCGAGGTGGTGCAGCCGAAGGGCGACCGCTCGCGCCTGCTGCGCAACGGCGTCGTGGCCCTGGTGCTCGCCCTGGTGATCGGCACCATCGCCTTCACGGCGTGGTCCCTGCGCGACACCCCGGAGACGCTGCAGTCGCGCCTCGGCGAGCCCGCGGCCGAGCGCCCGCCCGAGAACCAGGATTCGAAGTTCGCCGACCGCGTCGGCGGCGGCGAGCGGGCGCCCGCCGCACCGGCCGCCGCCGCTCCCGCGGCGCGGGGCGGCGGCCCCGAGATCGCGGTGGCGCAGCGCGCCACGCTGTTCGAGGAGACCGGCGCCCAGGGCAGCCAGCCCCGGGCGATCCCCGCGCAGGTGGTCTGGCGCCTCGACGCGGTCAATGCCGGCCAGGGCCAGCCGCTCCAGACCGTGGTGCGGGCGGAGGTGGAGGCGCTGGAGGCCGGCCTGTCGCTGAGCCTCGTGATCCGTCGCAACACCGACGCGGCCCTGCCGGCCTCGCACGTGATCGAACTCACCTTCACGCCCACCGATCCGGCGCGGGCGGTGCGCGACGTCGGCCTGCTCCAGTTCAAGGACGACGAGAGCGGGCGCGGCTCGCCCGTCTCCGGGCTGCCGGTGCCGGTCCGCGAAAATCTCTTCCTGATCGGGTTGTCGAACCTGAAGGGCGATGTCGAGCGCAACACCGACCTGCTGCTGCGGCGCAACTGGATCGACCTGCCGCTGCGCTACGCCTCGAACACCCGGGCGATCCTGACCTTCGAGAAGGGCTCCGCAGGCGAGCGGGTGATGCGCGAGGCCTTCGCGCAGTGGAAGTGAGCCCCGCGCGACGGCGCGGGGGACCCGGCCTCAGCGGGGGGCGTGCCGCTCCGCCGCCGCGGACCCGCATCGGGTCCGGCCCGTGAGGCTCAGGCCGGGACGCCCGCGCGGGCGGTCTCGCGGGTCGCGAGGTTGCGCTTGACCGCGTCCTGGACCTTCTCGAAGGCGCGCACCTCGATCTGGCGCACGCGCTCGCGCGAGACCCCGAACTCGCTCGACAGATCCTCCAGGGTGATCGGATCCTCGGCGAGGCGCCGCGCCTCGAAGATGCGCCGCTCGCGCGGGTTGAGGACGTCGAGGGCGTCCCGCAGGGCGGCGAGGCGGTTCTGTCCCTCCTCCTCGCGGGCGAGCACGGTCTCCTGGGTCGGGCTGTCGTCCACGAGCCAGTCCTGCCACTCGCCCTCGCCCTCCTCGCGCAGGGGGGCGTTGAGCGAGGCGTCGCCGCTGAGGCGGCGGTTCATGTCGATCACGTCCTGCTCGGGCACGCCCAGGCGGGTGGCGATCTGCTTGACCTGATCGGGCTTGAGGTCGCCCTCGTCGAGGGCCGAGATGCGGCCCTTCGCCTTGCGCAGGTTGAAGAAGAGCTTCTTCTGGTTGGCGGTGGTGCCCATCTTCACGAGCGACCACGAGCGCAGGATGTATTCTTGAATCGCCGCCTTGATCCACCACATGGCGTAGGTGGCGAGGCGGAAGCCCTTGTCGGGGTCGAAGCGTTTGACGGCCTGCATCAGGCCGACATTGCCTTCGGACACCACCTCGCCGATCGGCAGGCCGTAGCCGCGATAGCCCATGGCGATCTTGGCCACGAGCCGCAGGTGGGACGTGACGAGCTTGTGGGCGGCGTCGCGATCGCCATGCTCGCGCCAGCTCTTGGCGAGCATGTACTCCTCCGTCGGCTCCAGCATCGGAAACCGGCGGATCTCGTCGAGATAGCGGGACAGACCCCCTTCGTTGGCGAGCACGGGCAGTGCAGCAGCCATTCAAACCTCCTGGAAGCTCCCCGGTCCGGGCGAGCGTGAACGGCCTCCGAGCGGCCGGCCGTCCGATCTGCCTGTATAGCAGAGGGCGGGGTCGGCGGGTAGGGACGCGGCGGCGGTGGCGTCCGTCGCCCTTCAACGCACGACCCGTCGCTTGGTGCATCCGTTGCCATTCGCACATCGGCCGGTATTCGTGGCCGCCACCGGAGACACGATGTCGCGAGGCGCCGCGGATCGCGGCGGATCCGGCTCAGGGCGCGAGCACCGCCATGAGGCGCGCGAGGTCCGGCGGGGGCGGGCTCTCGAAGCGCAGGAAGGCGTTCGTGCGGGGATGCAGGAAGCCCAGCACCGCCGCGTGGAGCGCCTGCCGCCCGAGGGCGGCCAGCGCCTCGCGCGCCTCGGGCGCGAGGCGCGCCGCCTTGGTGCGGAAGGCGCCGCCGTAGGTCGCGTCGCCCAAGAGCGGATGCCCGCGATGGGAGAGATGCACCCGGATCTGGTGCGTGCGGCCGGTCTCCAGGCGGCAGCGCAGGAGCCCGACCGGCTCGCCGCCGCCCAGCACCGCCTCGGTGCGGTAATGCGTCACCGCCCGCCGGCCCTTCTCGGGACGGACCACCGCGATCTTCTCGCGGTTGCGCTCCGAGCGCGCGAGCGCCGCCTCGATGGTGCCGGCCCGCGGGTCCGGCACGCCCCAGACCAGGGCGAGATAGGCCCGTTCGAGCCGCCCGGTGACGCCGTGATCGGCGAATTGCAGCGTCAGCCCCATATGGGCCGCATCGTTCTTGGCCACGACGAGCAGCCCGCTCGTGTCCTTGTCGAGGCGGTGCACGATGCCGGGCCGGCGCACCCCGCCGATCCCCGAGAGGCTCGCGCCGCAATGGGCGATGAGCGCGTTGACGAGCGTGCCGCTGTGATGGCCCGGCGCCGGATGCACCACGAGCCCGGGCGGCTTGTCGATGACGATGAGGTCGTCGTCCTCGTAGATCACCGCGAGGCGGCGCTCCTCCGGCTGCGGCACGGCGGGGAGGGCCGGCGGCACGGTGACCGCCACCCGGGCGCCGCCCGCGACCTTCAGGGACGGATCGCGGATCTCGGCCCCGTCGAGCGTCACGCCGCCCTCGCGGATCAGGGCCTGGAGGCGGCTGCGCGACAGATCGGGCCACGTGCGCGCGAGCGCCCGGTCGAGCCGCTCGGCGCCCTCCGCGGCCGGGAGTTCCGCCCGCCGCACCTCCCCGTCTGCCACCACCAGTCCCCTTCGCGAAAAGCCACGGATCGCCGCCGAATGAGGCTTGTGCACCCCGGCCGCCGTCGCTATACCCCCGCCCATCGCTGAGGCAAGCTCCCATCGTCTAGCGGTCTAGGACGTCGCCCTCTCACGGCGAAAACAGGGGTTCGAGTCCCCTTGGGAGCGCCATCTGCCTGCTAAGGCGCTGAGATCTCAGAAGCTGTTGGCTTTTCAAGTGCTTGCTCCCGAGCGCGTGCTACACTCGCGTGCTACAGGAACCAGGTACGATGGGCCGAATGAAGTACGTCCAGCGCCGCGCCAATCGCTTCGAGTTCCGCTTCCCTCTGCCCGACGATCTGACCGGCAAGCCGGTCCCAGCCCCCTGGCCGGAGGCGCTCAGCCCCCTCGTCAACGCGCAAGCAGGCCGGTTCAAGACCGAGCTGATCCGCTCCCTTCAGACGAACGACGGCAGGACAGCCGAGCGCCGGGCGCTCGCCCATATCGCCGAGGCTCATGCGCTCGTGGACCGGGCCCGAGCCTTCCTCCGAGATGGTCCACCTGCCAGCATCAGTCCCGACCAGATCGCCGCTCTCGTTCGCGAGCACGAGATCGAGCTGCTGCACCACGACGAGGCGTTCCGCGCCGTCGGCATGGGGGTCGAGCTGGCTCGACCGGGTGCTCGCGTCCATCACGACGGGCTCGGGATGACGAACGACGACCTGAGCCTCTACCGCTACCTGATCGATCATCTCGACCGTGACGTGCGCGCGCAAACGGCCAAGATGCGCCCCAGCGACGTCATCGGCCTGGCGGTCAACCGTGCCGTGGCGAAGCGGGGCCTTGTTCTCCATCCGGATGATCCCGCTTGGCGACAGCTGGAGCTCGGGTTCGTGAAGGCCCAGCGCAGTGCGTTCGAGAGCATCAAATCGAGATTGGAGGGCGAGGACGTTCCCGCACCTGAACCAGTGGTCGAGGCTGGAGGTGAGACGATCACCGGGGCTTTGAAGCGCTGGGCCGAGGGTGGAGGACGAGGGGCACGAAAGCCCCGAGCTGGGTCAGCTACCGAGGCCGAGCGGGCCGTCCAGCGGTTCGTCGAACTCCACGGCGACCTGCCGATCACGGCGATCACCAAGGCCCACGGTCGAGCCTACCGGGACGCACTGGCCAAGCTGCCCAAGGCACTGCCGAACCGCTTCAGTCGGCTCAAGCTTCCCGAGCTCCTAAAGCGGGACCTCGGCAAGTTCCCGAAGCGGAATGCCCAAACGGTGAACAAGACCTTGGCCTTGCTGGGCGGAGTCATGGCACGAGCCGAGCGGGATGGCTTCTTCGAGAGTCTGCCTGCCTGGTCGAACCCCTTCCATGTCGGGTTCGAGATCGCCCCGTCGGAGCGGGAGCCATACGAGCCCTTCAGCACTGAGGAGTTGCAGCGGCTGCTCGCGTCGCCGGTGTTCGCCCAGAACGCGCGGCCGCAAGGCGGGCGTGGGGAGGCGGCATTCTGGTTTCCCTTGATCGCGCTGTTCAGCGGGGCTCGGCGCACCGAAATCGCTCAGCTTAAGGTCGGCGACGTGCGCCAAGGCGACGGCGGGATCTGGTACTTCGACTTCACGAGCGAGGGCGAGGATCAGAGCCTCAAGACCGCCTCCTCTGCGCGCTCCGTGCCGATCCACCGGGAGTTGATCCGGCTCCGCCTGCTCGACCTTGTAACCGCTCGGGTCAGCACGCAGCCGTCGGGTTCTCCACTGTGGCCCGGGTTTGAGCCGCCCATCGACCCGAAAGCAAAAGCTTGGACGAAGTGGTTCGGCCGGTACCTGGGCGCGCACGTCGTCGATCACCCGGCAAAAACTTTCCATTCATTTCGCCACACCTTCAAGCGGGCTTGCCGCGAGGCGGGTTTGAGTGAGGAGTTACACCACGCACTCACCGGTCACGCGGGCGGCGGGGTCGGACGGCGCTATGGCCGGGAGCGCCGGGCTGACGGCACACTCGACCGCGGCATCTCCCTGCAGCGACTGCACCGTGAGATCAACAAGGTCACGTACCCTGATCTGGTGCTGCCGAACCCGACCTTTGATAATGACAAAGAGCCAAGGCGTGCTCGCTGTAGTCAAACCAAAAGCTGTGAGCGGGCACTTCCGACCAGAAATCAATCGCGCCGATAGTCTACGCCTTCGCCCGGATTGGAGCCGCCACGGCAATACGGATCGGGGATATGTACGTTCAGACCCGGCGGGATGATGTCGATGCCTGCGCTGCAGACCAGCGCGTCCAGGCGTCCGAACCGCTCGATTGCTAAGGCGACCAGGGCGCGGGAAGTGTCGGGCAGGCTAAGGTCGTCTGCATACGATGCCACGCGCTCAACGCCAGCTTGGTCGGCGAGAATTCACGCTGCGGCGCCCGCCTCCGCGGGATCAAAGCCGTTGATGACCAATCACGCACCGTGACCGAGAAAGTGCTGCGCGATGGCCAGACTGATCCCGCGGCTGCTGCCGGTGATGATTGCCATTGCAGTGGAGTGGCCCCCAATTCGGCCGGACGCGGGGCGCAACCGTGAGGGCTTAGGCGAAAGCCTAGGCGTGCGCCTATGTCGAACGACACGCAGCGGATCGAGATCATCACCGGGCGCGAGCCCCGCCGACGCACGATGCAGCGCCTCCTGGCCGTCGCCAACGCGCTGGAGGGCATGAGCCGGGCCGAGGCGGCGCGGGCGGCCGGGATGGAGCGCCAGGCCCTGCGCGACGCGGTGATCCGGTTCAATGCCGAGGGGCTGGCCGGACTGGTGGATCGTCCGCACGGCCACAGGCGGGAGATCCTCAGCGAGGGCGAGCAGGCGGTGCTGGTGCACCGGATCCTGGTCGGGCCGGATCCCGAGCGAGGGGAGCCGTCGAGCTGGACGCTGCCGGACCTCTGCCGCTTCATCGAGGAGCGGTTCGACAAGACCATGTGCCCGCAATCCATGTCGCGGGTCGTGCGTCGGCTC